>CAYSMM010000062.1:0-9835 GCA_964432095.1 uncultured Burkholderiaceae bacterium
TGCGGCCCGAGGCTGCAAGCGCAAGAGCCGAAGCCCAATATCTGTTCGTCAACGGCCGCTTCGTGCGCGACCGTGCGCTTGCGCAGGCGGTACGCGTGGCCTACCGCGATGTGTTGCATGGCGACCGGCAACCGACCTATGCCCTGTTCATCGAAATGCCGCCCGATCAGGTGGACTGCAATGTGCATCCAGCCAAGGTTGAAGTTCGGTTTCGTGACGCACAAGGTCTATTCGGCATGGTAGTGCGCAGTGTGCAACGCGCGCTTGCTGCGCCCGCAGGCACGCAAGCTTTGCAGCTTGAAAGCGCAGCACGGCCGCTGCTGCAGACCAGCACCGCGACAGTGGTGCCCTTGCCTGCGCAACGAACGCCCCAAGCGGCGAGTGCGCGTCTGCCACTGACCACCACCACCGCGCAGATCGGCCTTGGATGGCCAGCGCTGTCTGGGCAGCACGCTGAGCAAATGCAGGGGATGCGCGAGGTGCATGAAATGCGCGCTGCTTATGTGCCAGATGTGACCGTGACGCAAGCCAGTCAGCCCAGTTCCGTCACAGCGCTGCCAGGCTCACAAGGTGTCGAATCTGCGCAGCCGCTGGGCCAGGCGATTGCACAACTGCATGGTGTGTATGTGTTGTCGCAAGCCGATGAAGGCCTGCTGATCGTGGACATGCACGCGGCGCACGAGCGCATTGTTTATGAACGGTTGAAGCGTCAATGGCTTGACGGCAAACCGCGCGACGTACAGGCGCTGCTCATCCCCGCGACCTTTCACGCCACGCCCATGGAGCTTGCGATAGCAGACGCTTCGCGTGATGACTTACTGACCTTGGGCCTCGACGTGGCGAGCATGGGCCCCACCACGCTCGCAGTGCGTGCCGTTCCCGCGGCACTTGCGCGAACAGACCCGGTGCGCCTAGCGCGTGAAGCCTTGGCCGAGTTGGCCGATGAGTCCAAAGGCAAAGCCCTGCGGGTGGAAGAGCGCATCGAGAACCTGCTCGGCACCATGGCCTGCCACGGTGCCGTGCGCGCCAACCGGCGCCTGTCCCTCGACGAGATGAATGCGCTGCTGCGACAAATGGAGGCCACCGAGCGCAGCGGCCTGTGCAATCACGGCCGGCCGACCTGGCGGCTCATCAGCATGGCTGAGCTGGATGCGCTGTTCCTTCGTGGCCGCTAGGTTTTCCCTTTAGTCATCATATCCTCCCATATGTATACATGCTTTACTGCTTTAATATATTCCAGTAATGGCATGTTACTGTTATCTGTATATCAGTTTTCACGTTCCAGCATGAGCGATGCGATGAATGCGCCACGGCCAGCAAAGCCATGACAGCCCCACGACCGCCGTTTGAGTTCTCAACCAGCTTCATCGTGATTCTGGTCGGTCTGCTCGCGGTGCAGCCGATCAGCACCGACCTGTACCTGCCCTCCCTGCCCTCGCTCGCGCGCCACTTTGACGCGAGCACGGCAACGGTCACCTGGACACTCTCTGCGCTCGTGGGTACCTTCGGTATCACCCAACTGTTCGTGGGGCCTGTAGCCGACAGATTTGGCCGTCGGCCCGTGGTACTGGCAGGCCTTGGCATGTATTGCGCCGCCAGCGTCGCAGCCATGCTGGTGCCCACCATAGGCGCGCTGGTGCTGTGCCGCATGCTGCAGGGCTTTGGCGTGGCATGCGCCTTCGTCGTGGGCCGCTCGCTGATCCGCGATTTGTTCGATCCTCAGGAAGGTGCCCGAGTAATGGCACGCGGCTTCATGTGGATGAGCATGGTGCCGCTTCTCGGACCGGTGCTGGGCGGCCTGCTGGATGCGCACCTCGGCTGGCAGGCCCCATTTGCAGCTCTCGGATTGTTCAGCGCATCGCTGCTGCTGCTTTGCGCCACGCGTTTGCCCGAAACGAACCGGCACATGAATGCGGACGCCACCCGTCTCGGCCCACTGATGAGCAACTACAGCGTGATTGCTGTGAATCGTGTTTTTGCAAGTTACACCGCCGCCACCGCGAGCAGCTATGCCGGGCTGTTTGCCTTCATCAGTGGCTCATCATTCGTATTCATTCAAGTGTATGGCTTGAGCCGCGAGGCGTTTGGCATGGCATTCGGCTTTGCCGTGCTGGGCTATCTTGCAGGTACCCTGCTTTGCCGCCGCTGGCTGCAGCGTACTGGCATTACGCAAACGCTCGGACGAGGAGGCTTGATCTCCGTAGCCAGCGGTGCGCTCATGGTATTGCTGGTGTGGCTGTGGCCTGCTCAACCCCTGACGCTGTTGCTGCCGCAGTTCGGCTTCATGCTGGCACATGGCGTGGTACAGCCCGCCGGGCAAGCCGGATGTATCGCCCCCTTCCCGGCCATGGCCGGCGCAGCGTCGGCGCTCAATGGCTTCGTACAGATGCTCGTAGCCGTGGGCATTGGCATGTGGATCGGTGCTAGCTTCAACCACACGCCCTACCCGCTGGTGCTCACCATCTTTGCCGCAAGCTGCGCTGTGGCCTTGGCGACGCACTACATCTGGCGCACTGCTGCGCCCAAACCCGCATGAGCACGACACAGGCCGTGCTGGCCATCGTCGGCCCCACCTGCAGCGGCAAGACGGCCTTTGCACTGCGCATGGCCGAGCGCAGCGCGGCCGCTGGCAAGCCGCTAGAAGCGATCAGCATGGACTCTGCTCTGGTGTATCGCGGCATGAACATTGGCACTGCCAAACCCAGCGTAACTGAGCGCGCACGGCTGCCACATCACTTGATAGACATTCTCGAGCCGACCCAAAGCTACAGCGCTGCACAGTTTGCAGCCGATACCCAGCGCTTGGTGAGTGAAATCCGTGCACGCGGGCGTGAACCCGTAATCGTGGGCGGCACCATGCTATACCTGAAGGCGCTGCGTGAAGGTTTGGCCGCAATGCCCGCAGCCGACTCCGGCGTGCGTGCCGCCATTGAGGCCCAAGCGCGAGAGCACGGCTGGCCGGCCCTGCATGCGGAGCTCGCCAAGGTGGACGCTGAAACCGCCGCGCGGCTCAAGCCCAACGACGCGCAACGCATTCAACGCGCGCTGGAGGTATGGCGCTCTACGGGCCGTGCACTGTCCAGTTATCACGCGCAGGGCAAGATGCCCGCATCGGCATTGAACTTGCGAGTCGTATCGCTTGAGCCTTCCAGCCGTGCGTGGCTGCATCAACGCATCGCTGAGCGGTTTACTCAGATGGTGCAAGCTGGGTTGCTTGATGAGGTGCGTGCGCTGCGAGCGCGTGGTGACTTGTACCCGAGCCTGCCTGCCATGCGTTGTGTGGGCTACCGCCAGGCGTGGGAGCATCTGAACGGAGATTACGGTTTCGACGAGTTCATGGCGCGCGGCATTGCGGCCACACGCCAGCTAGCCAAACGCCAGCTCACCTGGTTGCGTGCCATGCCCGACAGGCAAGTCGTGGTTGCGGAGCATGCAGCCAGCCTGGAGTTGAATTAGGCACTGACCCAGCACGCATGACAGGCGTGGCATTATTGGAGTTGACCTTCACGTACTCCCGCTTGCATTGGTGCCGCATTGAAAAGTGCTCATTCTTCGGCGGCATGACTTCCAAGTCAGAACTGAGAACATAGAGACTGGGTACTGCTACGAGTTCTCCATCTCTACTGGTTTATTAGTAAGCAGGAAGTCGTGCAATACCCTGGCAGTATGGCCGATTTCAGGCGCAGCGATAAAGCTTGAAGGCGTACCTTGATGTACCACCCGCCCGCCACCTGCTCCACCCTCAGGCCCCATGTCCACAATCCAGTCGGCTTCAGCAATCACGTCGAGGTTGTGCTCTATCGTCACAACCGTATGCCCAGCATCCACCAGCCGGTGCAGCACGCGAATAAGCTTGTCCACGTCGGCCATGTGTAAGCCCACCGTGGGCTCATCGAGCACGTAGAGCGTCGGCCTGGCTCCCGCAGTGGCCAGTTCTGTCACAAGCTTGATACGTTGCGCCTCTCCACCCGACAAGAACGGGCTGGGCTGCCCCAGCTGCAAGTAGCCCAGCCCCACGTCCTGCATCAGCTTGAGTGCGTGATGAATCTTGCGATGGGCGGAGAAAAACTCTACCGCCTCATCGATGTCCATCAGCAAAATCTCGCCGGCGTTCTTGCCACGCAAGCGCACCTCCAGCGTCTCCTTGTTGAACCGAAGCCCGTGGCACATGTCGCACGGCACAGTTACGTCGGGCAGGAAGTTCATCTCGATGCGCAGCGCGCCTGCGCCTTCGCAAGAGGGGCAGCGGCCGTCGCCGGTGTTGAACGAGAAGCGTGATGCACTGTAGCCGCGCATCTTGGCCTCGGGCATCTCGGCCATGAGCTTGCGGATGTCGTCCCAGATGCCCACGTAAGTGGCCGGGCATGATCTCGGCGTTTTACCAATCGGCGTTTGATCCACCTCCAGCACCCGCTCTATGGTTTTCCATCCGTCAATCTGTGCATGTGCAAACACTTTGCCACTCTGCCCGCTGACGGTTTGCTTCATCCCGGCCAACAGCACCTCGCGTGCGAGCGTGCTCTTGCCCGAACCGCTCACGCCAGTCACCACAGTCAGGCGTGCCAGAGGAAACTGCGCAGTCACGTCGCGCAGATTGTTGAGCCCGGCATTCGACACGCGAATCGCGTCGGAGGCAGTGGAGGTTTTGCGATGCATGATGAACGGGTGCTGCAGCGGCTCACGCAGGTAGCGTGCAGTCAGTGATGACGGGTTCTTCATCACGTCCTGCGGTGTACCGCTGGCAATGATCTGCCCGCCGCGCTTGCCTGCCCCAGGGCCGATGTCGATCAAGTGGTCGGCACGGCGTATGGTGTCCTCATCATGCTCCACCACTACCAGCGTGTTGCCTTTGCGGCGCAAGTCATCCAGCGCGCTCAGCAGGATTTGATTGTCACGTGGATGCAGGCCAATGGTCGGCTCATCGAGCACATAGCACACACCCTGCAGGCTGCTGCCCAGCTGTGCCGCAAGGCGAATACGCTGCGCTTCGCCGCCGGACAGCGTGGGTGCAGCACGGTTCAGGCTGAGATAACCCAAACCCACGCGTTTGAGAAAGGCAATGCGATGCCGGGTTTCGCTCAAGGCATCACGCGCAATCTGCTCTTCGGCCTCGCTGAGCTTGAGCGCGCCAAACCACTCACCGGCCTCATCCACCGTCATGCCCGCAAGCTGCGCGATGTTGAGCGAGCGGAACAGCACATGCAGCGCGACCGGGTTGAGGCGCTGGCCATCGCACCTGTCGCAGGTTTGGCCATCGACGTCGGACCAACCCTGCTCTTCGCCACTTTGCTCGCCGTCAAAACCGGCTAATCGCAGGCCGGTGCCGTAGCAGCCTTCGCACCAGCCGACGGGCGAGTTGTAGCTGAATAAACGAGGGTCAGGCTCACGGAAGCTGGTGCTGCATACAGGGCATGCGCGCTTAGTTGAAAACACCTGATCCCCTGTAACGGGTGAACCGTGCGCCACCACTCGGTCGACGTCTGGGTTGCGGTTGGGCGATTTGCCAAACTGCTCTTCCACTGCTGCCATGCCGGTCATGAGATGCATCACTCCACGGCCTTGCGCGAGTGCATCGCGCACCAGTACGCGCAAGCGTGCCTCGCAGTCAGGCGAGACGACGAGATCGCCCATCGGCAGCTCGATGGTGTGCTCCTTGAAGCGGTCGAGCCGCGGCCACTTGACAGTGGAGAGAAACTCGCCATCCACACGCAGATGGGTGTGCCCTTTGTTCTTGGCCCAGATGGCTAGGTCGGTGTAGTACCCCTTACGTTGCAGCACGAGAGGGGCGAGAAGCCCAATATGCTGCCCCTTGTATTGCCGCATAATGGCCGCAACGATGGCGTCTTCGCTTTGCGGCGCGATGGGCACCTTGCACTTTGGGCAATGCTGTGTGCCAAGCTTGGCGTACATCAGGCGGATGAAGTGGTACACCTCGGTCATCGTGGCCACGGTGCTCTTGCGGCCACCGCGCGAGGTACGCTGCTCGATCGCCACAGTTGGCGGAATGCCAAAGATCGCGTCCACATCAGGCTTTGCCGCCGGTTGCACGAACTGCCGCGCATAGGCGTTGAGGCTTTCGAGGTAGCGGCGTTGCCCCTCGTTGAACAACACGTCAAACGCCAGCGTGCTTTTGCCCGAGCCGCTTACGCCGGTGATGACCGTGAACTTGCCATGCGGAATATCCACTTGCACATTCTTGAGGTTGTGCTCGCGCGCGTTGACGATAGACACAAACCCACGCTTTCCTCCGCGCATGGCCGAGGCCAAATACTCGGCATTGGGCTCTTCAGCGAGGAGTGCCGCACTCATGGGTAGCTCAGTCAAGCCACCTGAGGATGACGGGCTTTCAAGCCGCGCAATATAGTCTCGCAGCTCGCGGCCGGTGTGTGAGCGCTCTGCCTGCGCCACCACCTCGTCGGGCGTACCCGCCGCAACGATCTCGCCGCCCCTGTCGCCGCCCTCCGGACCGAGGTCTATCACCCAGTCGCTGGCGCGAATCACGTCGAGGTTGTGCTCGATCACCGCCACACTGTGGCCTGCGTCTATCAGTTTGCGCAGACTCTTGAGCAGCTTGGCGATGTCATCGAAATGCAGCCCGGTCGTAGGCTCGTCGAATAAGAACAGGCTGCCAATATCGGCCACTCTGGGTTTACTGGTGCTCGCATATGCCTGCGCCAGATAGCCCGAAAGCTTCAGGCGCTGCGCCTCACCGCCCGAGAGAGTCGGCGTAGGCTGACCGAGCCTCAAATATTCCAGGCCCACATCGGCCAGCGCACGCAGGGGTTGCACGATGTCACCGTGCCGCGCAAACAACTGAATCGCTTCGCTCACTGTGAGATCGAGCACATCGCTCACCGAAAGCCTACGGCCCGACAACTCGAGCACAACCTCCAGCACCTCTGCACGAAAGCGCTTGCCGTCGCAATCAGGGCAACGCAGGTACACGTCACTCAAGAATTGCATCTCTACATGCTGAAAGCCGGTACCGCCGCAGGTGGGACAACGTCCGTCACCGGTGTTGAAGCTGAAAGTGCCTGCGGTGTAGCCGCGTTGCCTTGATTCCGGCTGTGCTGCGAACAATTGACGGACGCCGTCGAACGCGCCTACGAAACTCACCGGGTTGGAGCGCGCTGACTTGCCCAGCGGCGTTTGGTCGACCAGCACCACTTCACTCACCTGGTCTGCCCCCAGCAGCCGGTGATGCTCGCCAATGCTTTCAACCGCTTTGCCCTTGGCCTTGGCCAGCGCGGGGTACAGCACATCAGCCATCAGGCTGCTTTTGCCGGAGCCCGAGACGCCGGTGATGGCCACCAGGCAATCGAGCGGCAATTCTAGCGTAACGTTCTTGAGGTTGTGCTCACGCGCGCCCTCAACAATGATGCGCGGCGCGAGCAGGCTGCCGTCTTCGCCACGCCGCAATCGCTTGCGCTGCGTGCCAGTGTCCACTTTCAATTCACCAGAAAGATATTTACTGGTTAAAGTATCATGCTTTTTCTGGCCGTTAGATATGTATTCTGCTACGATACTGCCGCCCCTTTCGCCAGGGCCTGGGCCGATTTCGAGCATGCGGTCAGCCACCAGCATCACCTGCGGGTCGTGCTCGACCACCAGCAGCGAGTTGCCACTCTGCTTCAAGCGACGCAATACCTGGTTGAGTCGACCCACATCGCGCGGATGTAAACCAATGCTCGGCTCGTCGAGCACAAATAGCGTGTTGGTGAGCGAGGTGCCCAGCGCGGTCGTGAGGTTGATACGTTGCACCTCGCCACCCGAAAGTGTGCGACCCTGACGGTCAAGCGTGAGGTAGCCCAAGCCAACATCGCACAGATAACGCAAGCGTGAGCGGATCTCAGTGAGCAGCAACTCTGTTGCCACATCCTTTGCGCCTTCGAAGCGCAACGCGTCAAAGAACGTACGCGCACGGTCTATGGGCACAGTATTCAGATCGTGCATGCTCAAGCCTGGCAGTGCGCTCAGCGCCTCAGTGCTCCACTGAACCTCCGTCGGGCGGAACGCTGCTTGCCCCGCAAGCGCTACACGTGCAAGCGCATGATCACCCAAGCGCCACAGCAAAGACTCGGGCTTGAGGCGCGCGCCGCCGCAAGCCTGGCAGGGAGTGTAGCTGCGGTACTTGGAAAGCAGCACACGCACGTGCATCTTGTACGTGCGCGACTCCAGCCAATCAAAAAAACGCTTAAGGCCATACCAATCTCGCTCCCAGGTTTTGAACTTGGGCTGGCCGTTCATGACCCATGCACGCTGCTCATTGGTGAGGTCGCGCCATGGTGTTGCGGTGGGAATACCGTCGCGCATGGCGTACTTCAGCAAGTCGGCCTGGCATTCCTTGAAGCTCGGTGTCTGCCAGGGTTTGATGCAACCTTGTTGTAGCGACTTGCGGTCGTCAGGGATGACCAAGCCATAGTCAATCCCAATCACACGGCCAAAGCCGCGGCAGGCATCGCAGGCACCGATCGGGTTGTTGAAACTGAAACTCGAAGGCAGGGCATCTTTGTAATGAATATCGCAGGCCGCGCAGTGCAAATCGGTGCTGAAGTGATGCGTCGCGGATACTGCATCGGGCTCTTCGGCATTACTGGCATGGCTGCTCACCTGCACGTCCACCCGCCCCTTGCCAGACTTGATGGCCGCCTCCAAGGCCTCGCGCATGCGTGACGCAAGCGCTACATCACCACGCTTCCACTTCAGCCGGTCTTGCAGCACATCCAGAGTAACCTTGCCCTGCTTCTCGCGCCGCGCATGAATGCGCGTATAGCCTTGAGCCGCAAGCAACTGCTCCAACTCGGCCTCAGGAAGCGTTACAGGCACCGGAACAGGGAAGGTGATGAACACCCGTGCGTCATCCGAAAGGCCATTCTCAAGGGTGTTTAAAATGCTTTCTGGTTGATCACGATTGACTTTACGGCCACACTGCCTGCAGTACAGATTGGCGCATTTGGCGAACAGCAGCTTCAGGTGATCGGCCAGCTCGGTCATGGTGCCCACGGTCGAACGTGAAGTGCGCACCGGATTGGTTTGATCGATCGCAATGGCCGGGGGCACGCCGTCGATACGGTCCACCTGCGGCCGGTCCATGCGATCGAGAAACTGCCGCGCGTAGGGGCTGAAAGTTTCTACATAGCGGCGCTGACCCTCGGCATAAATGGTGTCGAACACCAACGAGCTCTTGCCCGAGCCGGAAACGCCCGTGACGACGACGATCTCGCCCAGCGGAATGTCGAGGTTGAGATTTTTGAGGTTGTTCTGCCGCGCACCGCGTACACGGATTGCGCCTAAGGGGCTTTCATCGCCTCTTAGTGAGTTGCCTAGGTAACGGTCCATCTCGGGATTGTGCGCGATTGACGATGACCACATCCGCAGTCAAGTAATCGCCACTCCATACAATCGCCAGCATGTTGTCAGTAGAAGGCCTCGCCGCCAGTTATCGCAAGCCAGACGGCGGCACGCAACTCGCGGTGCCGGTATTCAAGAATGTGAGCTTCACCGCACAGCCCGGTGAGTTCATCGCGATTGTGGGCGAGTCTGGGGTCGGCAAGTCCACCTTGCTCAACCTCCTGGCCGGCCTAGACATGCCGATTGCCGGCAGTGTCGTACTCAACGGCACCTGCATCAGCAGCATGAGTGCCGATGAAGCAGCGCTTTTTCGGCGTAAGCATGTGGGCTTTGTGTTTCAGGCGTTCCACGTACTGCCGCATCTCACCGTGGCGCAAAACGTGAGCCTGCCGCTTCTGCTCAATGGCAAACCTAGCGATTCAGCGGTGATGCAGGCACTGCGCGACGTAGGAGAGCCGCGGCTCCGCCTCCGGATGCAGCAGGT
>CAYSMM010000063.1:0-9799 GCA_964432095.1 uncultured Burkholderiaceae bacterium
CGCATAAGTGCGGCCGTCGAGCAGTTGATTTCTGAGATGCAGGTACGTCAGCGGGCAGAGCGCCGAGCACTGTCGGCGGAACGGATGGCGGCAGTGGGCCGTATCACCGCTGCTGTCGCGCACGAGATCAATAATCCACTGGCGGGACTACTGACTGCCACTCAGACTCTAAGTGTGCATGGTGGATCTGAAGAAACACGCAAGCGAGCGCTTGATCTACTGCGTCGGGGGCTTCATCAGATCCAAGCTACTGTAGCTGTGCTACTACCGCAGGCACGTGTCGAGGACCGCCCCTTGGTGATTGATGACTTCGCCGACGTGGTCACGCTGGCACATCCAGAGATCTCCCATCGAGATGTAAAGCTCACGACGGCAGCGAAGATCGAGTCCACCATCCACGTGCCCTCTGCGGCCCTGCGGCAGGTGATGCTGAACATGCTGCTCAACGGTGTCTCCGCGGCCGGTGAGCCTGGTGCCGTGTACGCACAACTGTGCGCCAGCGACGACCGCATCGAGTTCAGCGTGGCACACAGCGGTAAGACACTTACCGCAGAGGTGCTACGCGCCACCATCGCCTCGGAGAGTGGCGACGATCCCCGGGGTTTCGGCCTGTGGGTCTGCAGCGAAATCGCTACACAGTACGGCGGTGCCCTCGCTGTCGACGAAGCGCACGTACATGGCACACGCCTTGTTTTCTGGATACCTAATCGAGCGACCCATGAAGAGCCTTTTGTTGATTGAAGACGACCCGATCATGGGCGAATCCCTGGTACAACGCTTTGAGCTTGAGGGCTTCGCGGTGCAATGGTGCCGCAGGCTTGCGGAGGCTACCGAGGCGCTGCATGCCGGTTTCGATGCCGTGATCAGCGATGTGCGGCTGACCGATGGATTGGCCACGCAGTGGTTCAAGGGGCTGCCGGAGGCACAGCGTGAGGTACCCTGGTTTTTCCTCACTGGCTATGGCAGTGTCAACGACGCTGTGGCTACGGTGCGCGCCGGAGCACGCGAATATCTGACCAAGCCGTTCGACATCGAGCGTCTGGTCGCCATGGTTCAGGAAGCCAGCTCGCCCCAGACGGTGATACAGGAAAACAGTTTGCTCGGGATATCGCCGGCGATGCGGCATGCCGAGTCGATGGTACGTAAGGTGGCTAAGCAACGGGTGCCGGTGCTGTTGACAGGTGAATCCGGCGTTGGCAAAGAGGTCGCGGCGCAGTTGATCCACCAGCTTGGCGATCGCGGGGGTAAGTGTTCTTTCATTGCGGTGAACTGCGCGGCGGTACCGGAATCGATGATGGAGGCTGAGTTCTTCGGCTACGAAAAGAGCGCCTTCACCGGCGCTGCCCGTATGCACCGAGGCTATCTTGAGCGCGCTGACGGCGGAACCCTGTTCCTAGACGAAGTTGGCGAATTACCCCCCAGCATGCAGGCCAAGTTACTGCGAGCACTGCAGGAGCGCAGTTTCTTCCGCCTGGGATCGGAGAAGGTCACCCGCAGTGACTTTCGGATCATCGCGGCGACGAACCGTGACCTGCACGCCGAGATGGCGGCAGGCACCTTCAGAGAAGACCTCTTCTACCGGCTTGCGGTGATTCGCATTGAATTACCACCGCTGCGCGAGCGCCCTGAGGACATTCGCTGGCTGACTGAACGCATGCTCGAGCAGATAGTCGCCGAGCAAGGTCGTCCGGTCGCCTTATCAGAGGCCTTCATGCGGGACGTGATGGCGCGCACCTGGAAAGGCAATGCGCGCGAACTGCGGTCATTTCTGGAAGAGGCTGTGGTGCTGAGTGAGGCAGGCATCCTCGATGTGACCGAGAAGCCGCCAGCAGGCAACGCGCAGACAGCCTCCAATGGCAGCTTCGCCTCCCTGCACACCATAGTGGAGGAAGCCGAGCGACGACATATCAAAAGCGCGCTGGAACGCACTGGGGGAAGTGTCATGAAGACCTCGGAGCTTCTCGGCATCAGTCGCAAGACGCTTTGGGAGAAGATGAGGAAGCTTCGCATCAGCGGCGACACTGTCGGTGAGGCTGGTACTTGACAGTGGCAAGATTTCAGACTCCATCAGCCAGCGGCAGATGATATTTGGGTTCTGGCTCAATACTCATTGCAGTAAACTGCCGTTACTGCACTCTGGTAAACCAGAGAAAGCCCTTTACTCAAAAGAGTATGATAGTCATGGAGCTGTGATAAGAGCGGTAGATAAAAACATGGCAGCGCCATAGCGCTGCCATGTGAGTGAATCTACTTGGCCAGATGTTCCTCAAGGAACTTGAGAATCTGGTTGTACAAGTCCACGTTATTCTCAAGCCTGCCAAAGCCATGGCCTTCTTTCTCTTTGACCACGTAGGCCTTAGGCGGGTTACCAGCTGCAATCAATGCCTTGTTCATGCGATTGATCTGATCAATCGGCACACGAACATCGTCCTGGCCGGCATACATAAATACAGGTAGTTTGATTCGATCCGCCATGAACACCGGCGATATCTCGCGGACTATGGGGTCGTTCCAGTCTTTGACGCCAACCATACCTTTCCAGAACTGTTCAACGGGCTCATTACCAAAGAAGTCGGAGTCGGAAGTAGTGAGCTGGTATTTAATGTCTGTGACAGGTAAGCCAGCTATGGCGCACTTATAGAAGCCAGGGTTCTTTGCGGGGCCCATCAGCGCAGCGTAACCACCATAGCTGGCGCCAGAGATGCAGACGCGCTTGGGATCGACAAAGCCTTGCTCAATGCCCCACTTCACGGCGTCTTCATGGTCTTCAATCATCTGACGACCCATGGAGCCAAAGCCAGCGTAATACTGCTTGTTACCAATGCCCGGGGTAACGCGGAAATTGGGAACGATTACCGCGTAGCCCTGCGCTGCAAACAACTGGCCTTCGTTAAAGCCAAACCCATTGCCCCACGTGTCCGCACGTGCTGCTGGGCCGCCGTGAATGTGCAATACCGTGGGTAGCTTCGTGCCGGGCTTGTGGTCTTTGGGCAAGAAGTAATAGCCTGTGAACTCGATGCCGTCACGGCTCTTGTACACAAACGGCCGTTGTTCCACGAGCTTGTTGTCGAGCCATGGTCTGGAGTTGCCGATTTCTTCGAGAGTTTTCTTCTCCTCATCCATCAGATACCAGCGCATCGGCCGTTGATCCGAATATGATCTTACTAACCACTTGGTTCCGTCGGGGGTGCGGCTGATGTTGTTGAAGCGTCCGGGCAGTGCAGAATCAATCGTCCGCTGAGTACGTTGACGTGCTTCGTCCGTCCACACAACCTCAGGTTTGGCTCCGCTGACCGCATAGCCAAGAATGCGGTCTGTTCGTGGTTCAACCAGAACGCCGGGTAGGCGCTCGCCTTGCGGGTTTGCGCCCATGTCAAAACGAGGGTGCTGTGCGATCACTTCGGCTAGCTTTTTCTCATTCGGATCGAAGCGGTACACCGCCATGGTGTCACGCCCGCCGTTGTATGCGACCTGTAGTGTCTTGTCATCTGCCTCAAAGGCCAGAGGAATCATGACGGGCGCTTTATTGGCGTCGAAGCGTCCAATTTCAACCCATGGACTATCAGCACCGGCACGGTAATAAATCGCTATAGTCAGCGTATCTTTGATCGATGCAGCGACAACTCGCGGCACCAGCTTACTGTCGAGAATCCAGTCTACCGTATTGGAAGCGGGACGCCCCGTCGTAAGCAAGGAATAGCGCCCTGTCTTAATATTCAATTTGTACAGATCTTGTGAGTCTGCACTGGTCATATTGCCGGATGCAATGACCTCTTCGTCGTTGCCTGGGATGGTTCGATACGGAGTCAGACTGCGGTAGACGTTCTGCCCGGTATTGCGAATTTCCCGCAGAGTAGGTGAAATTCGGCGCGAGTACTTACCGTCTCTGCTCACCACGAACAAGCCACCTCCGTCAAACTGTCCAGGGCCAGTGGGAGAGTTGAACTGTCCAAGTGAGAACATCAGATGGTCATCACCCACCCACATCGGGCTCAGGACGTCAAAGTCGGTGAAGTTGGTTAGCACATTTCCTTGACGGGTTGACAGGTCGAGGACGATCAGGTTCATTCGCCCGCCTCTCGAAGCCGTCGCGGCGAGATACTTGCCGCTGCGTGACAGTGTGACGCCTGACAGGTTGGGGTTCTTCCAGATGTCCTCGACCGTCAAGGTGGGTTTGCCGGCGACTTCACTGCGTGCTTGGGTTTGAGGCAATGGAGCGGCTTGCTGTGCACTTGCAGTTACTGACGATAGGGCTGCAAACAATAGCGGCATTAGGGCAGCATGAAGTGCGAAGTATGTCCTTGTCGTCACACCATTCTCCTGTGAGTGAACTGAGCCAAATCTGTGATGGGGGCAGATTCTAAGCAAGAACTGCAACCTGGGGATACTGAACGACCAGAAGTCTAGTAGGAGCGACGAAGACTACAGAAGTGGCGATGAGTGATGTCCGCGTATTCAAACCATGCGGTAGCAGCTGCAACTGCAGGTATGCGTGCAAATTGCGCTACATCCCCGCGTAATTCGGCCCACCGCCGCCTTCGGGCGTTACCCAAACGATGTTTTGAGTGGGGTCTTTGATGTCGCAGGTCTTGCAATGCACGCAGTTTTGCGCGTTGATTTGCAGTCGGTCGGTACCGTCAGGGTTTTTCACGTATTCATACACACCCGCCGGGCAGTAGCGGCTTTCCGGGCCAGCATACTGCTTAAGATTAGTGGCCACGGGCACGCTGGCATCTTTGAGTGTGAGGTGCGCGGGCTGGTGCTCGCTGTGGTTGGTATTGCTCACAAACACACTGGACAAGCGGTCGAAGGTGAGCTTGCCGTCAGGCTTGGGGTAGCTGATTGGTGCGCACTGGCTAGCGGGCAGCAGGCTTTCATGATCGGCCTTGGTGTTGTGCAGCGTCCAGGGCGGTGTTCGCATGCCGAGTTTGGGCATCAACCATTGCTCGATACCCGTCATCAGGTTGCCGAGCAGCTTGCCTTTCTTGAACCACAGTTTGAAGTTGCGCGACTGCTGTAACTCCTCATTGAGCCAACTCTGCTCAAACGCCTGCGGGTAGGCACTCAACTCATCATGCGCGCGGCTGGAGGACACTGCATCAAACAGTGCTTGCGCACACAGCATGCCGCTTTTGATGGCTGCGTGGCTGCCCTTGATACGCGCTGCGTTTAGGTATCCCGCATCACAGCCCACGAGTGCACCGCCTGGGAACACGGTTTTAGGCAAGGCCTGGGGCGTGCCGTTGTTGATGGCGCGTGCACCATAGCTCAGGCGTCTACCGCCTTCGATATGCGCGCGGATGCTAGGGTGCAGCTTCCAGCGCTGAAACTCTTCAAATGGGCTCATCCACGGGTTTTGATAATCAAGCCCGATCACAAAGCCCAGCGTCACCTTGTTGCCACTCAGGTGGTAAAGAAACCCGCCGCCAAAAGTGTTGCCGGTCATCGGCCAGCCGGCAGAATGCACCACCAGGCCGGGCTTGGCTTTGTCTGCGGGCACTTCCCACAACTCCTTGAGGCCGATGGCGTAGGTTTGTGGGTCTTTGCCTTTTGCAAGCTGATATTTCTCAATCAACTGTTTGCCCAGATGGCCGCGCGCGCCTTCGGCAAAAACCGTGTACTTGGCGTGCAGCTCCATGCCGATTTGAAAGTCGCCAGACGGTGTGCCGTCTTTACCCAGGCCTTGATGGCCAGTGGCTACGCCTTTCACGCTACCGTCGTCGGTAAACAGCACCTCGGCTGCTGCAAAGCCCGCAAAAATCTCGACGCCCAGCGATTCCGCCTGTTGTGCCATCCACTTCACCACGTCTGAGAGCGAGATGACGTAGCAGCCGTCGTTGTGCAGCGTGCGTGGTACCAGCCAGTCAGGAGTGCGGGTAGTGCCGGTCTCGCTCAAGAACAGCACATCATCTCCGGTCACCGGTTGCAGCAGCGGAGCGCCGAGATCCTTCCAGTTAGGGAACAACTCATTCATGGCGCGCGGGTCCATCACCGCACCGCTCAGGATGTGTGCCCCGGGTTCGCTGCCCTTTTCGAGCACGCACACACTCATGTCTTTGCCGTCGGCCTGGGCTAACTGCTTGAGCTTGATGGCGGTTGCAAGGCCTGCCGGGCCTGCGCCTACGACCACCACGTCGTACTCCATCGCCTCTCGCGGGCCAAACTGCTCTAGCAACTCACGTGGGGTTTGCATACGAGTATCCTCAATGTGCTTATCATTCAGTCCAATTCTAATGACTGCATCATGCGCCCACTGAGATCGTGACTAAGGCGCATGCTCTAAATAAGGGGTGTTTGGATGGCCTACTCAATCGATCTTTCCGGCCGCGTTGCATTTGTCACCGGCGCTTCCAGTGGGCTGGGCAACCGCTTTGCGCGCGTGTTGGCCGAGGCGGGCGCGGGCGTGGTGCTGGCCAGCCGTCGCGTCGAGCGGCTCAAGCAGTTGCGCGCCGAGATCGAGGGCGCAGGTGGCGACGCACATGTGGTGGAGCTGGACGTGACCGATCGCGCCAGCATTGCCGCTGCCGTAGCGCATGCAGAAACCGAGATGGGCTCCATCGACATCCTCGTCAACAACTCCGGTGTAAGTACCACGCAAAAACTCAGTGCGGTGACACCAGAGGACTACGACTACGTGTTTGACACCAACACCAAAGGTGCTTTCTTCGTGGCGCAGGAGGTCGCCAAGCGCATGCTGGCGCGCGCCAAGGGCGAGGCGCCCGGTGGCTTTACCGGCGGGCGAATCATCAACATTGCGTCTATGGCCGGCTTGCGCGTGCTGCCGCAAATCGGGGTGTACAGCATGAGCAAAGCAGCGGTGGTTCACATGACGCGTGCCATGGCTGCCGAGTGGGGCAAGCACGGTATCAATGTCAATGCCATTTGCCCGGGCTACATCGACACCGAGATCAACCACGCACATTGGCAAACCGAGCAAGGGCAAAAGCTCATCAGCATGCTCCCGCGCAAGCGTGTGGGTAAGCCTGAAGACCTGGACGGCACGCTGCTGCTGCTGGCCAGTAATGAAAGCCACTTTATCAACGGTGCGGTGATCGCTGCCGACGACGGGTTTGGTATCTGAGGCTGATGAACATGTACGGATTTGACCTGCGCATACGGTGACGTGCAGGCTATTGCGCGGCACGGGTTGGCTGCCTGAACGGGGCTTTGCACGCATGCGCGCGTGGGTGATTGTGGGCAAACCTGCGCAGGCGTTTTATCGGTAACTCGGCTTCAGGTGCATTGCCAAAAACCAGTTTACGCAGGCGGCGATTGCTCGATGAGCATGGCATGGAGTGCAGACATTAACGCAGTACGAGCATTTATTTTTGACGGATACTCACAAAAGTAATTGCCATTAGCTGGTAATAAATGTTGTGTATATGATTGGGTACGCAAAGTAGTATTAAGAAATGCGAATCGACATTCCACAAGAAAAGAAGCTGACTTATGAAATGGTCATTCCCATTCGCTGGGGTGACATGGACGCGATGGGCCATGTCAACAACACCGTCTACTTCCGCTACTTTGAGATCATCCGCATCGAATGGCTGCACAAGGTGGGCGGCACGCCCGATCCCAACGGTCAGGGGCCTGTGATCGTCAATGCGTTTTGCAACTTCTACACGCAGCTTGAGTATCCGGGCGACGTGCTTGCCAAACACTACGTGGCCAATGTCGGCAAGTCTAGCTTTGACACTTTCATCACACTGGAGCGCAGCGACATGCCGGGAAAAATCTACGCAGCTGGCGGTGCTACGACGGTGTGGGTGGATTTTCCGGCGAAGAAGAGTGTGACGCTGCCCGATAAGTTGCGTGCCGTTCTGGCTTGAATCAGCAGTCACCCCTCCCGCAATCGAGTGTTGGATAATGCAATGCAGCATTTACAGTAGGAGGTAAGAGTGGCCAATAAGGTCTATGCAAGCGCGGCAAAAGCGCTCGACGGTATAGTGAAGGACGGGCAGTTGCTTGCTGTGGGTGGCTTCGGGTTGTGTGGCATCCCCGAGGCGCTGATCGATGCGCTGCAGGCCAGCGGTGTGAAGAACCTCACGGTGATCTCTAATAACGCCGGCGTTGATGGCTTTGGTCTAGGCAAGCTGCTTGAGACGCGGCAGATCAAGAAAATGATCTCGTCGTACGTCGGCGAGAACAAAGAGTTCGAGCGGCAATACCTTGCTGGCGAATTGGAGCTGGAATTCACTCCGCAAGGCACGCTGGCCGAGAAGTTGCGCGCCGGCGGTGCGGGCATTCCCGCATTCTTTACTGCCACGGGCGTAGGCACTGTGGTTGCTGACGGCAAGGAGGTACGCGAGTTCGACGGCCGTAAGTACGTGATGGAGCGTTCGCTAGTGCCTGACGTGTCGCTCGTGAAGGCGCAAGTGGCTGACAAGAGCGGTAACCTGGTGTTTCGCCGCACGGCACGCAACTTCAACCCGGCGGCGGCCATGGCCGGGCGCATCACCGTGGCCGAGGTCGAGCAAATCGTCGAGACAGGCGAGCTCGACCCCGATTCCATTCACCTGCCGGGTATTTATGTGCATCGGCTGGTGCTGAACACAACGCCGGAAAAGCGCATCGAGAAGCGCACGATTTTTGGGCAAGCATAGGGGCAGAACATGGCATGGACACACGCTGAAATGGCGCGCCGCGCAGCGCAAGAACTCAACGATGGCTACTACGTCAACCTGGGCATTGGTTTGCCCACGCTGGTGGCCAACCATGTGTCGCCCGACATCGAGGTCTGGCTGCAAAGTGAAAACGGCATGCTGGGCATCGGCCCTTTCCCTACCGAGGAACAGGTGGATGCCGACATCATCAACGCTGGCAAGCAAACCGTGACGACTATCCCCGGCTCATCGATCTTCGGGTCGCATGACAGCTTTGCCATGATACGCGGCGGCAAGATCAACCTGTCGATTCTGGGGGCCATGCAGGTGAGCGAGAAGGGCGACCTGGCCAACTGGATGATCCCGGGCAAGATGGTCAAGGGGATGGGCGGTGCGATGGATCTCGTAGCCGGCGTGCCGCGCGTCATCGTGCTGATGGAGCACGTGGCCAAGAAAAAAGATGGCAGCATAGATCTGAAAATCATCCCGCAATGCACCCTGCCGCTGACGGGCGTGGGCGTGGTCAACCTCATCATCACCGATCTAGGCGTGATGGAGGTGGTAGGCGGCAAGCTGTACTTGCGTGAGCTGGCAACTGGCGTGACGCGCGAGGAGATTCAAGCTCAAACCGGCGTCACGCTGCATTAGTTATCGTTATTACTGGCACTAGTAAATGCCATTGACTGGTTGTTTAAATTGAACTAAAAGCGCTGTACACGCAGCAGTATATTGATATCAAAGCTTAATTTACGTTGCTTGCAATCGCTCGCGCAGCGGCAACACCGCTGCGTACCGCACCTTCCAGTGTCGATGGGTAGGGGCCTGCGACATAGTCACCTGCCAGTAATAATCCACGAGCAGCCACCATCGCGGGGCGCTGCAGGCCCACCGTGCAGGCGAAGGTGGCACGTTTTTCCGTAACGACTTTCAGCAGCGTGGGCGCCGCACTCACGCGCCACTGTGCCAGTGCCTCACGCGCGCCGGCCAGCCATTGCTCGTCAGTCCACTCCAGCGTGCGCGACGATGCACTGACGACGAGCGCCAAAGTGCCCGCTGCGTTGCCGAGTTGCCCACGGTCAAACACAAACTGTGCGGGCTGAGTGAGCGTTTCATGCAGCGCCAGCATGGGCGCATGCAGCCGAACGCCGGGCGCATGTAAATACACTGTGGTGATGGGCTCGTAGCGCAATGCG
>CAYSMM010000064.1:0-2224 GCA_964432095.1 uncultured Burkholderiaceae bacterium
TAGACGCATCAGACAAGATGTGATCGAACAACGCCGCTACCACTTCAATGGTGCGCTGAAAGGATACGTCGTTCGTGGAGGCTTGCAATTCAGCCTGATGCGCCCGCACGAGGTTGGCCACAGCCGGACCGCGCTGAATCGGTCGTGTCACGGCAAAACTGCGTGCTCGCCGCGCCGAGTCCGAAAAACCACTGTCCGAAAACCCACTGACATCGCCGCGCGCATCGGCAGCTAGCTCATTAAGCTGCTCCAGAATATCGCGCAGCTTGCTCATCGTAGCCGGTGCGAGCATGCGTTCTTCAATTGCTGGCAACTCGCCATCGGGCGGTACAGCAGGAGTGTTGTACCCCGTGCCACGTGCGGCAGCCGCGCCGACGACGCCGAACACCGCATTCAATGCCTGTGACAACGTGACCGCCACCTGGGCGGTAGCCTCCTCAGATACACTGGCAGCGGGCGCTTTGGCAAGAGCTGGCCCCGAATCAAGCCCACCAATGTGCCCCATGCCCTCGGACACGCGCGACACATAACCCAATGGCTTGATGTTGCGGCGCTTCAAATCATCGGCAATACGGCCGTAGCTATAGCGCATGGCCTGAGACAGCGCATCACCCAGATGCCCGGCAAGCACGTTGCGAGTGGACTGCTCCTGCGCTGCGTCCTGCAGCGCGCGATGCAGCGAGCGGCTCACCAATTCGGGCCGCAGCGGGTTGCGCTTGGAATCGGGCTCCCACTCGGCCAAGGATTCGATTTTTTGCGAGATGCGCTTAGCCTCGATTTCCTCGGTGATCGCTACATCATCCACCAGCGTCAGCTTGGCAGGAGCAACCGTATGAATGGTGGGCACAGCGGGTGCGACGGCACCTTCGTTCATGTCGCGCTCAACCAGCTCGCGCAGCGAGCGCGAGAACTGTGCAATCACCATGGGACGCTGGCGATGAAGCTGGATGAACGCCTCAGAGTAGCGCTGGCGGTCTGCGTTAGTTAAGGCCTTTTCTGCTTTAGTCTGTAACTCGGCGAGGATCTCGTCGAGTACAGGCGAAATCATGCCCTCGATCTGGGCGATCGCCTTATACACCACGACCCTCAACTCGGTACTACCCTGCACGACGCGGCTCCCCAGCCTCAAGCGCAAGACTATCCCCAAACACAGCAAACATTCGTCACTGACCTGAAAACTCAAGCAATCGGTACGCCAAGGCCATAGGCACAGGCTCCCCAAGAACGCTAGGTCCATCGTGGCGCAAGAAATCAGGCCGTTCTATCCCCCGGCCAGGGGAATCGCGTACCTTGCGACCTTTTTACAACACGAGACTGGAAAGCGACTTGGCCGGCCACTGCGCTGGTACAGCCTGATCGCGGGCAGCTACCTCTTCAGCGAGTCACGAATCTCGCGTAGTAGCAGCACGTCCTCAGTTGGCGGCGCTGCCGCAGCTTCCAGGTTCAGATTACCCTTGGCCTTGTTGAACAGCTTGATCATCCAGAAAATCACAAAAGCAAGGATGATGAAATTGATCAAAATCGTGATGAAGTTGCCGTAGGCAAACAAATTAGCCCCGGCCTTTGTCAGCGTGTCATAGCTCACAGCTCCTTCCAAGGCCTTTTTGGGCGGCTCGAGTACGACATACATTTCGGTGAAGTTGACATTGCCAACGATCTTTCCCACGGCGGGCATCACAATGTCTTTGACGAACGAATCGACGATCTTGCCGAATGCGCCGCCAATGATCACGCCGACGGCCAAGTCAATTACATTACCCTTGAGCGCGAAATCACGAAATTCTTGCATCATTCCCATATTTGTCTCCTGTACCTTTTGTTTAACTATGAGATCAATCATTAATTCCAGCGGTTACGGCCGGCACCCCAGCGCAGTAGCCGCTTCGAAATAAAACAGTTTCCCACCACAAGCTAATTTTTCTTTCGGCAGCGCAGTGCCCTTTTTGGCGCGGCAGGTGTAGGCGCCGGTCTTCTTGCTGACAGATTTTTTGTCCAGCGTCCAGCCTGCAGGGCAGATGGGGCCAGCGGCGGCGGCAGGCGCAGCGGTTGTCGCCGGTGCAGCGGCAGGCGCGGGGGGTGCAGCTACAGTGAGTGTGGTGCTGATGTCTTTACCCAGACACTTGAAGTGCGATGTCACCTTGGTGCCGCGCACCTTGACGGTATAGGTGCCAGGCTTGTCATACACATGCTCGACGGTGTTGGTTGCCTTCTCCTTGCCGCCAAC
>CAYSMM010000064.1:2234-9787 GCA_964432095.1 uncultured Burkholderiaceae bacterium
CTTGCGTCTTGCCGTCGCCGAAAGCCACCTCTGCGCCGCAGTTGTAATTGTCAGCCTCGGTCATGGTGAAGGTGATCTTGCTCGGCTTACCCGCGATTGCGGCTTCTGCAGTGATCTTGTCCAGGCTACCCGCCCAGGCGGTCCCTGCAAACAGGGTGATGAGCCCGAGGGTTGCGATGCATTTAAGGGTAAAAGCCAGTTTTTTCATATTTTCCTCCTAAGCGATGCGACTGTAGCGCCAAGGGCGACGTACTGTCGATAGCCCTGTCAGGAAGTAAGTTACGGTTCGCCGCTTTATTTTGTGAAGGACGATTCGATACAATTCAGGGTTGGCCCCAACACAATACTTTGAACCCGTCCAAGAGTGACTTCATGAGCGACCAAGCAGTGGATTCGAGCAAGCGCACGTGGGTGATGACCGCCTGTGCAGCCGGAGCAGCCGGCGGTGCGGCGGCCGCCTTGCCCTTTGCCCTTACGTTTCAACCCTCCGAAAAGGCCCGTGCCGCTGGTGCGCCGGTAGAGGTGGACATCAGCGACCTGAAGCCCGGCGAGATGAAAACCGTCGAGTGGCGCGGCAAGCCGGTGTGGATCATCCGCCGCACGCCCGAGCAGATCGAGTCGCTGAAGAAAACCGAGCCTCTGGTGGCAGACCCCGCCTCGAAACGCACCGCTTACCCGACGCCAAGTTACGCGCAGAACCAGCACCGCTCGATCAAGCCTGATTTTCTGGTTGCCGTCGGCATCTGTTCACACCTGGGCTGCTCGCCCACGAGCAAGTTCACGCCCGGCGCCCAACCTTCCCTGCCGGACGACTGGGCCGGTGGCTTTCTGTGCCCCTGCCACGGCTCGACCTTCGACATGGCAGGCAGGGTGTTCAAGAACAAGCCTGCTCCCGACAACTTGGAAGTGCCGCCGCACAAGTACCTCAGCGACACGCGCATTGTGGTAGGCGAGGAAAGCAAAGCCTGAGCACACACTTTCAGCCGCCCACGAATTTCAGAATCAACACCGCAGAATTAGCACACAGGACACGTCATGGCTCAATGGAAAGAAGCCGCGGCAGACGCGCCGGTTCAGGAAAAGGCCCTCACCTGGATCGATAACCGCTTCCCACTCACCAAGCTCTGGAACGAGCATGTGGGAGAGTATTACGCGCCCAAGAATTTCAATTTCTGGTACTTCTTCGGCTCACTGGCCATGCTGGTGCTGGGCATCCAGATCGTCACCGGCATCTTCCTCGTGATGCACTACAAGCCCGACGCCAATCTCGCGTTCGGCTCGGTCGAGTACATCATGCGCGACGTGCCTTGGGGATGGTTGGTGAGGTATATGCACTCCACTGGTGCATCGGCCTTCTTCGTAATCGTATACCTCCATATGTTCAGGGGTATGCTGTATGGCAGCTACCGCAAGCCGCGCGAGCTAATCTGGATTTTCGGCTGCCTGATCTTCCTGTGCCTGATGGCCGAGGCTTTCTTCGGCTACCTTCTCCCCTGGGGCCAGATGAGCTATTGGGGCGCGCAGGTCATCGTCAATCTGTTCGCAGCCATTCCGCTGATCGGTCCGGAGCTGGCGGTATGGATCCGCGGCGACTACGTGGTGGGCGACGCAACGCTCAACCGCTTCTTCAGCTTCCATGTGATCGCCATTCCGCTGGTGCTGCTGGGCCTGGTGGCGGCTCACATCATTGCGCTACACGAAGTGGGCTCCAATAACCCCGACGGCATCGACATCAAGAAAAACCTCGACCCCAAAACCGGCAAACCTGTGGACGGCATTCCGTTCCACCCCTACTACTCGGTGCACGACATTTTGGGCGTGGCGGTGTTTCTGTTCATCTTCAGCGCCATCATCTTCTTTGCGCCGGAGCTGGGCGGTTATTTCCTTGAGTACAACAACTTCATCCCCGCAGATCCGCTGAAGACGCCCGCACATATCGCGCCGGTGTGGTACTTCACGCCTTTTTACAGCATGCTGCGCGCCACCACTGACCAGATGATGTATGTGCTGGCGGCATGTACGCTGCTGGGGGCCAGCGCACTCATCCTCAAAGGTAGCTTCAACAGCATGATCAAAGGTGTGATCGCTGTCATCGCGGTGGCGGCCTGCGCGCTCATGTTGCTGTTGGACGCCAAGTTTTGGGGGGTGGTGGTCATGGGCGGCGCGGTCATCATTCTGTTCTTCCTGCCCTGGCTCGATCAATCGCCGGTGCGCTCCATCCGTTACCGCCCGACTTGGCACAAATATCTGTATGGCCTATTCGTCGTCACTTTCCTGGTGCTGGGGTATCTGGGTATTCAGCCCCCGAGTGTGATGGGCGAACGTATCAGCCAGATTGGCACGCTCGTTTACTTCGGCTTCTTCCTACTCATGCCTGTCTGGAGTCGCATCGGCGAATTCAAGCCGGTACCCGAGCGCGTCACCTATCGGCCGCACTGATGCGCCTGCGGAGAACGAGAATATGAAAAAACTGATTGCAACCGTGCTCACGTCCATTGCACTGGCCACGCAGGCCTTTGCCGCTGGCGGTTCATTGATCGAGATGGCCAAGGCGCCCAACCGGACGAACGACCTTGCCGCGCTGCAAAACGGCGCGCGCCTTTTCGTCAACTACTGCATGGGCTGCCATAGCGCCGTCAACGTGCGCTACGCCCACCTCACGCGCCTACTAGCCTCTGACGATTCGCCCGAGGCGATTGACCGCGCCGAAAAGCTCATCAAAGAGAACCTCATGATCGGCACCGACAAACTGGCCGACACCATGAAAATTGCGATGGACCCCAAGAATGCCAAGGACTGGTTCGGCGGCTTGCCTCCTGATTTGTCGCTGATCGCGCGCTCACGCTCGTCCATGGAGGGTTATAGCGGGGCAGACTACCTCTACACCCTGCTGCGTAGCTACTATCGCGATGACACCAAAGCCACGGGCTGGAACAACCTTGCCTACCCCAATATCGGCATGCCGCATCCGCTGTGGGAGATGCAAGGCCAGCGTACCGCGAAGTTTGAGAAGGTCAAAGACCACGGCCATGAAGTCGAAAAATTCGCCGGCTGGGACAATGCCACACCCGGCAAGCTGAATGCGGCAGAGTACGACAAACAGATCGCCGATCTCGTCGGCTTTCTGCAATGGATAGCCGAGCCCGCTCAGAACCAGCGCCGCCGCCTGGGTGTTTGGGTGTTGCTGTTCATCGGTGTGTTTGCATTCATCGCCTGGCGCCTGAATGCGGCCTATTGGAAAGACGTCAAGTAAGCCTCTGGGCTTGATGATTGCGCGGTGCTGATGTGGCGCTGCACCGCAAAAGTGCTGATGCATGCTGGGCTAGACCGGCCCATCGTATACGCTGCGAACACTGGCCTGACAACTGTAACGACAGATTTGAACGAAACAGGAACGACTATGGGCAGCAACGGCTGCCCTTTCGTTTCAGGAGCTTAGAACAATGATGGTTTTGTACTCGGGCACAACCTGCCCCTTTTCACAACGTTGCCGCTTCGTACTGTTTGAAAAAGGCATGGACTTTGAAATCCGCGACGTGGACTTGTTCAACAAGCCTGAAGACATCGCGGTGATGAACCCCTACGGCCAGGTGCCGATTCTGGTCGAGCGCGACCTCATCCTGTACGAGTCGAACATCATCAACGAGTACATCGACGAGCGCTTCCCGCACCCCCAACTTATGCCCGGCGATCCCGTCGCCCGTGCACGCGTACGGCTGTTCCTGTTCAACTTCGAAAAAGAGTTGTTCACGCATGTGAGCTTGCTCGAATCGCGCTCCGCAAAGACCAACGAGAAAGCGCTGGAGAAGGCACGCGCCGCTATCCGCGACCGTCTCACGCAACTGGCGCCGGTGTTCTTGAAGAACAAATACATGCTCGGCGACGACTTCTCCATGCTCGACGTAGCCATTGCCCCGTTGCTGTGGAGGCTGGATCATTACGGCATTGAGCTGTCGAAAAACGCCGCACCGCTGCTCAAGTATGCAGAGCGTATTTTCAGCCGCCCGGCGTATATTGAAGCGCTCACGCCGTCTGAAAAGGTCATGCGCAAGTAGTGTGCAACGGCCGTATACAACGCCGATAGATTGTATATACTTTATGTTGTATATGCCTATATCTGCTCTATTTATGTCCAGTAAATGGCATATACAACAAAGAGTATAGGGTGTTCGAGCAAGTCATGCGTGATTCCAGCAGCACCACCGGCAGCTCCGGCGCACAAAGCACCAGCACCAAGCCCTACCTGCTGCGCGCCATTTACGAGTGGTGCACTGATAACGGCTTCACACCCTACGTTGCGGTGTTCGTCAATGCGCAAGTCACCGTGCCGCGCGAGTACGTGAAGAATAACGAGATCGTGCTCAATGTCAGCTTCGAGGCCACACAAGCCCTGAAGATGGATAACGAAGCCATTACCTTCAAGGCGCGATTTGCGGGCGTGGCGCGTGACATTTACATCCCGGTTGACAACGTCGTCGCGATCTACGCACGCGAGAACGGCCAGGGCATGGCCTTTCCACTGCCCAGTGGCCTGCAGCAAGAGCAAACGCAGGACTCTCCGCCACACCTTTGTGCAGTGGACGCCGCGCATGTAGGGGCCGAGCAAGGTGACGAAAACGAGCGCAACGACGCGGACGGCGACGACTCGGCCAGCCGCAGCACCGCGCAGCGCAAACGGCCGCGCCCCACAGCAGCCAAGCCCGCATCCGTACCCGCGCCCGTTGCGCCATCGCCAGAGCCCCCGGCTCCGCCGCCCAAACGCCCTACTGGCGGTGGCCGCCCTGCACTCAAGCGAGTGAAATAGCCACAGCAATCCGTTGCAGGCTGCGGATCAGGCCCGCCAGGCATTCGCCAACGTTGGCGCAGCTACAATACGTTTTGCGCAACCTATTCACGTGCCGCTTTAGCTCAGTTGGTAGAGCAACCGCCTTGTAAGCGGTAGGTCGTCAGTTCGATTCCGACAAGCGGCACCACTCACTGCTTCCTTTCCGCCACCTTCTTCATTGGACAGTGGTGTCCAGCACGATTCCATAGCCTCGGGTGGCCCGCCTTACCGTTAGCAACACTCTGTGCAGGCGCGGCTTGGCTGCCGCACGGGCCATGCATAGAATCGGTGAGTCGCAAGCACAAACCAACCATGTCACAGTATCTGTTGCCTTACTCTTTCAGCCGCGACCATGTGATCCTTGCCTCGCAGGAGCCCGATGGCGTGTTGCTGGCGTTTACTGACGAGACGCCGCTGTCGGCGATTGCCGAGGTACGCCGCAACTACCGTGTGGCGCGGTTCGAGCGGCTGGACAGCAGTGCCCTGCGCGAGCGCATCTCCACGGCCTATGCCTCGGGCGACGGCAACGCCGCGCAGGTGGTGGGCGAGCTCGAAGAAGACATGGATTTGTCGCGGCTGATGGAAGACGTGCCGGCGGTAGAGGATTTGCTGGAAGCGGCAGACGACGCGCCCATCATCCGCATGCTCAACGCGCTGTTTACCCAAGCCTCGCGCGACGGTGCCAGCGACATTCACATCGAGCCGTTTGAAACCACGTCCATCGTGCGCTTTCGGGTGGACGGCACACTGCGCGACGTGGTGCGTCCCAACAAGGCACTGCATGGCGCGCTCATCTCGCGGCTGAAGATCATGGCTGAGCTCGACATCGCCGAGAAGCGCCTGCCGCAAGACGGCCGCATCAGCCTGCGCATCGGCGGCCGCCCGGTAGACGTGCGCGTGTCCACGCTGCCCGCCGCGCACGGCGAGCGCGCGGTGATGCGTTTGCTCGACAAGAGCGAGGCCAAGCTGGACTTGAAGCGCATCGGCATGGGTGATTCCATGCTCAAGCGCTTTGAGGCGCTGATCGGCCAGCCGCACGGCATCATCCTCGTGACCGGCCCCACAGGGAGCGGCAAAACGACGACGCTTTACTCCGCCATGGGCAAGCTCGACGTGAAGCAGGGCAATATCATGACGGTGGAGGATCCCATCGAGTATGAGTTGCCGGGCATTTCGCAGACGCAAGTCAATGCCAAGATCGAGCTGACGTTTGCCAAAGCACTGCGCGCGCTGCTGCGGCAGGACCCCGACGTCATCATGATCGGCGAGATCCGTGATTTCGAGACCGCACAAATAGCCATTCAAGCCTCGCTCACCGGTCACCTGGTGCTGGCTACTCTGCACACTAACGACGCCCCCTCTGCCGTCACGCGCCTGATCGATATGGGCATAGAGCCATTCCTGCTGTCGTCGTCGCTGCTCGGTGTGCTCGCTCAGCGGCTGGTACGCAGGCTGTGTCCGTACTGCGCGCGGCGCGACGCACAAGGCCACTGGCACCCCGTGGGCTGCCAGCATTGCAGCAACACCGGCTACACCGGCCGCACTGGCGTGTTTGAGCTGCTGGAAGTTGACGATGACATCCGCGAACTAGTGCATAACCGCGCCACAGATGCCATGATCCGTGAGAAAGCCGAGTCCAAAGGCTTTACCAGCATGCGTGACGACGGCATGCGCTACGTGCTCGAGGGCGGAACCTCGCTGGAGGAGCTGCTGCGGGTCACGCGCGACTAGTCACGAGCAGTCATGATCACCGCATGCCCTCAAAACGAATGGTCGATTTGTTAATTCAGTCTCTTGAATACTTTTATACTCATTTATGTATTATGCCGTTACTGCAAATCCATAAACCAGCAATGACTGTATAGACTGCAGAGTATCAGAATTTATTCTCACCTCTAAAACTTCACGCAAGACCTCAGCACTCCACCATGCCAGCGTTCAAGTATCAAGCCGTCACGGCCGATGGTGCCGCCAACAACGGCCTGCTGGAGGCCGACAGCGCCAAACAGGCACGCGGCCTGCTGCGTGCGCGCGGGCTGGTGCCGCTGGACGTGCAGCCGGTGAAGGAAGAGGAGGAAGCGCAGCGCGGCGCGGGTTTGTTCTCGCGGGCCAAGTTCAACGCGCTGGAGCGTACGCTGTTCACGCGCCAGCTTGCCAGTCTGCTGTCAGCCGGGCTGCCGCTGGAGCGCGCGCTTCAGGCGCTGACCGACGAGGCTGAGCGCGACGTGACGCGCAGCGCGATGGCGCAAATCCGTAGCGAGGTGGCTGCGGGCTCGAGTTTTGCCAAGTCGCTCAAGCAGTTTCCGAATGACTTTGACGAGCTTTTCATCGCCGTGGTGAGCGCTGGCGAGGAAAGCGGCCAATTGGGCGCGGTACTCAGCGAGCTGGCCGATTACCTTGAGAATCGGCAGGCGCTGCGCAGCAAGATGATAGCGTCGCTCACCTACCCCATCATCGTGTTCATCGTCGCGATTCTCATCGTTGCGCTGTTGCTGGGCTACGTGGTGCCACAGGTCGTCACGGTGTATGCCGGCGCTAAGCAAAAATTGCCGCTGCTCACCACCCTCATGATCGGTATCAGTGACATCATTCGTGGCTACTGGTGGCTGATCCTCACCCTGCTAGCAGCGCTGGCCGCTGGCGTGCATCTCATCTACCGCACCGAGGCAGGCCGTCTGGCCATTGACCGCGCGTGGCTCAGGCTGCCCATACTCGGCCGCCTGTCACG
>CAYSMM010000065.1:0-9756 GCA_964432095.1 uncultured Burkholderiaceae bacterium
ATTGCGCCTCCGGCGGTGGTGCGCTGGCAAGCAGCCAGTCTTCCACCGTGCTGCGCGCATTTGCAACGGCGTGGCCCGCCTCGTCCAGTCCGAGCACAGACAACACACCGCGCATTTGAGCCAACAGACCTGGAACAGCAGCGATGAGTTGCCGGTCTTCGGGTTTACGGAAAAACTGATCGAGCGCACTCTCGGTGTTGGCGAGTGAGACCTTCAACTCTTGCACCACGCTGCCCATGGTTTGCGACTCGGAGGACTTGCGATACAAGTCCTCCATCCAAGGCTCCATTACGCCCGCGGGTTGCCCATTCAGCGCTTTATCCAGTCGCAACGAAAGCTCTGTAGCGCGGCCGGTGAACTCGCTTGCATCCGCCCCACTCGCCAGCGACGCCTCAATGAACAGTACCGTGTTAGCCACTTCAATCGCGCGGTCGGGCGTCAGTGCGTCGGCATGCTGAGTGCAGCCCTTGACCAATCGCGCAAGCCGGTCGCCGAGACCCAAAGCTGCTGGATAAATTTGTGCAACACTCTCAGCTACCAGATCTGCCGCCTCGGGCACTGAACGCACTCGTGAAACATCGCCATTGGAGAGTTCAGCCCACAGCTCTTTGAGTGTGGCTACGCGCCGCTGCGCGAGTTTCATGGCGTTGGGATCGACAATTCCATAGTGTGAGCGTGTGTAATCCACCGGCTCGTAGCGCTGCAAACCATAGGCCGCAACCACAGCAGGCAACCACAGGCCGCCGTCGCGCTTGGTAATGGAAGAGCAGAAGAACAGCACGTCTCGTGCCAGTCGCTCAGAGACGTCAGCTTTTCCGCTGAGTAGTCCACGGTACTGCAGACCTAGACGGGTGAACGCACGCTTGACGTTATCGTCGACAGGCAACTGTTTTGTGGCAACAGCCTCGGCCATTGCCGCGGCGATCGCCCAGAAAGTGCGCACTGCGCTGCTGGCGCCTTGGGCATGGCAAGTTTCAAATAACTGCAGAAGTTGTTGCGCTGCTACCGATGATTGCCCACGCAACAGTTGCAGCAACGAGCGATCGAAAATCGCGGCGCCTGATGAAAGTTCCCCCCTGGTCTTGAGGCCACCGATCGGCACGTCTCGCCACTCGAATTCAAACTCCCACAAATCAGCGGGGTGAATACGTTCGGCAGCGGCGATCTTCAGCACTTGCGCGTACTGCTGGAATAGCTTGACAGGCTGCGGGCTGCGCCCGGAAATCAACGAATGCATGTAATCGCGCAACGCATTCATGCCTTGCTCGATGGTCGCCAGCGCCGACTCCGAAAGCATCTCGGGTTTGTCAACACATCGCGCGACAGCGCTCTCAAGCGCTTTGAGCATGGCAGGCGCGCCTGCAACGCCCACTACCTCGACCGCACCAACAGCCTGATGAAGCTGCGCTTTGGCTGCCCTCAGGTTGGTGGTATCGGCAATCGAGCCGTCTTTGAGGCGGTCTTGTTGTTCGCGGCTGAACTTCCTCAACAATTGGCGTGAAGAATCCAGCGAGGACTCCACCTCGCGGAAGATCCAGACCAGCGGCCCCACATCATTCAACGCGATATCCAGTTCGCCATCGAGCGCCATTTATCTGCCTCTTTTGGATTCACAAATGAGCAATCGCTAGCGGGCTATGCCACCTTGAATCGAGAAACCGAGTTTTTCAGCTCGTCGGCAACCTTCGCAAGCTCACGAATCAGGTTAGCCGTTGAACGCGTGCCTTCACCCGTCTGCTCCGTCACCGCAAAAATGTGCTGAATGTTACCGGCCACCTGATTGGCGCTTTGCGCTTCACGGGAGGTTTGCTTGGAAATGTCCTCAATCAGCTCGGCGAGGCGGCGTGACACACGGTCGATTTCCGTAAGTGCCGAACCCGCGGCATCGGAAAGTTTTGCTCCCTCCACGACACCTTGCGTGGACTTTTCCATAGCGGCCACGGCATCACCCGTATCCGTCTGAATGGTCTTTACCAGCGCCGAGATCTGCTTGGTTGCTTCTGCGGAGCGCTCAGCTAGACGCTGCACTTCCTCGGCCACCACAGAGAAGCCGCGGCCCGCGTCACCGGCCGAAGCCGCTTGAATTGCAGCGTTCAAGGCCAGCACATTGGTTTGCTCGGTAATGTCGGAAATCAGCTCGGTGATCTCGCCAATCTCTTGCGAAGATTCACCCAGCCGCTTGATGCGCTTGGACGTTTCCTGGATGTTGTCGCGGATGTTATTCATGCCGCTGATGGCGTTTTGCACGGCAGACAAGCCTTGCTCGGCTGCTTGCAGCGATTGACGCGCCACCGTTGCAGACTGCTGCGCTTGATCGGAAACGCGGTTGATGCGTGAGGCCATGTCCAGCACCGACTGGCCGGTTTCGCGAATTTCGCGCAACTGTTCGGCAGAGGCGGCCAGCAGTTCGGTGGACGTTTGCTCGGCTTGCGCGGTTGCGTCATTCACGCGGTCGGCGGTGGTCTGAACCTGCCCCACCAGCACACGCAACTCCTCCACCGTGTAGTTCACTGAGTCGGCGATGGCACCGGTAATGTCTTCTGTCACCGTCGCTTGCTGCGTCAAGTCACCTTCAGCAACTGACTGAAGTTCGTTCATCAAGCGCAAAATTGCAGCCTGGTTGGCGTCATTGACTCGCTTAGCTTCTTGCTCCTGCCTCTCAGCTTCGGCACGCTCTACGTCGGCCTGAATGGCACGTTGGCGGCTGTCATACAGGTATGTGTACACGACACCACCGAGAGCCAGTAACGCACTAAGCATTGCCAGTACCGCGACGGCAGTACCGAAGCCGCCTCCACCAGCCTGTTTGGCCAGCGATGCAGAGAGTTCACTGAGCGCACCACGTAATTGTTCGCTTTCACCCGTCACAGAGGCTTGTGCCTGACGGGCTGACACCAAGCCTTGAAGATTGGAAAGAATCACGCCGGACTGGTTTTTTGTCTCACCGAAGGTTTTGATGAGTGCATCCAGTCGCTCACGCACCTGCGGATCCTTAGCCTCACTCAAGCGCAATTCGCTGGAGCCCTTCAACAGCCCATTGGCAATGTCCTGAAAACTGTTCAAGTCTTTGCCGAGCAAGAACACCGCTTCGGGGCTTACGCCCTCGATGGATAGAAATTCGTTCGCGCTTTTACCGATACGCTGCGTCAACATCACTAGCTGACCTGACGCGGACAGCTCGGTGGGCGAAGCGTTCTGCTGCAGCTTTAGCGACGAAATAGATTCACTGACTTCCAGCAATTCGGCAGATTGCCGGTTGATGGATTTCAGCGCGGATCCCACTTTCGTAAGAGTCTCCTGCTGGCCCAAAACCACACGTGCGTTAGCTACGGCACGCTCAACCAGGGGCGCTGCCTTCAACACGATCTCACGTGTCGCAGTGTCCTCTACCGCGCTAACGCCGGTTTCGGTGTTACCCGACTGCAAGGCAGCCATGTCGCGGCTCAGCGAATCACTGGCATCGCGCAACTCGGCAAACGATTGTGGGTTGCCAAGCAATGCAGAGTTGACGGACTTTGCAAGCCGCTGTGACTGCATCAACGACTCGCCGGCTGCCGCCTGCTGGCGTGCAGCATTTCCGCTCAATGTGTTCTGCAGAAGAATAGCAAGCGCTAGCGCCACGATAGATACAGCGAGGATGGTGTAGAAAATTCGCTGCTGGGTGGCAAGCGGAAGTTTGCCGATGACTGGCAACGGTCGTAGGGGTTTTGCGCGCTGCGCTGCTGCGGCGCCAAACTGTGTCTCGCTGAATTCACCCTCGGCGGAATAGTCTACCTCAGCGACATAGCCGCCGGGCGTCATGCCGGCCTGTGCCTCCGGCACATCGGTCTGCATAGGAGCAATCAGCTCATTAGCCGCCTTTTGCATGGGCGCTGCGTCAAGCTGCTGCAAGCGCGGTTCGGCTACCGTGCTGAGATGCTCGCTCTGCGACGCTCCTTCGGATTCAGCCCCGCGATCCTTCTGCGCTAGATCATCATTCAGGGAGTCGTCCTGCGCCGACAGGAAGTCGTCGCGGTCCTCGTAACCGCCCGCTGCTTTCTTCCGTTTGAAAAAGTCCAAAATAGGCATGACCTTGTACCCCCAAAAAAACCATCTATCTAAACCCTGCAAACCTGCAGAAACTGCTCATCGCGGGCGAGCTGCGCCAAGCTCAGCTCTTCCCATACCGTACCTTGTGCGTCTTTGAACTGACGCCCCAAGCTGCCTGCCACGCCGTCTTCAAGCTTCAACAGCTCCATGCCGCGCAAACCGGCCAGCCTGTCGACTCGCAACAGGCAGTTGATTTCGAGTACATCACCCATGGCGATAAATGTACCGCTGGTCGTGGACTGCGTGCGCTCGCCGACCAGCACAGCCAGATCAACCACGCCAACCACCTGGCCGCGTAAAACGGTCACGCCAAGAAACCATGACCTGGAATGCGGTAAAGGCTGAATTTGCAGGCTGGACGCAATTTCGCCGGCCTCGGCCAGCGGGAACAGCAGCTTGCGATTGCCCACCTCGACAGCCAGATGCGAGGCAACCTGCTGGCCCTTTTGCGCTTGAGACAGGCGAGCCGCTAGCCGCTGCTGGAACTCGCGTAGCGATCCGCTCTTTTCAGAGCGAATTAACGATGCACTTGCGCCTTGACTCATGTGGCTCAAAGTGCCTTGATCTTGCCGAGCAATTCGTCGGCGTTGACGGGTTTGGTCACGTAGTCGCGCGCACCCTGGCGCATGGCCCAGACACGATCAGTCTCCTGGTTCTTGCTGGTGCACATGATGATGGGAATGTTGGCCGTGGCCGGTTCGCGCGACACGGCGCGCGTGATTTGAAATCCGTTTTGGCCAGGCATGACCACGTCCATCAAAATGAGGTCGGGCTTGTCGGCCGCGAGTGCGGCGAAGCATTGCTCGGCATTCTCTGCGGTGGTGACGGAATAGCCGGCCTTAGCCAGCATATCGCGCAGGTAATACAACTCCGTCTTGGAATCGTCTACGACTAAAATTTTCTGCACTGCCATCAAATACTCCATGTACGCACGCCGTTATTGGCGATGCGTTTCAACCGTAGTCAATAGTTGCTCTTTGGTAAAGGGCTTGGTTAGGTAATCCTCTGCGCCGACCATCTTTCCGCGTGCCTTGTCGAACAGGCCGTCTTTGGATGACAGCATCACGAAGGGCGTGGGCGCGAACTTGGGGTTGCGCTTGATGATCGAGCAGGTCTGGTAGCCATCTAGACGCGGCATGAGAATGTCGCAAAAAATCAGGTTGGGCTCGTAATCATTGACTTTTGACAACGCGTCGAACCCATCCTCAGCCAGTAAGACCTGATAGCCGGCCTGCTTGAGAAAGATCTCTGCGCTGCGCCGGATGGTGTTGCTGTCGTCGATCACCAGTACCTTGAAACTGCTTTTGTCCACCGGCACCTCTTGCTTGCCCTTGTTGTTTGTTGCGCGCTAGATTTGAACCATCTCAAAGTCTTCTTTTCGAGCGCCGCATTCCGGGCATGTCCAATTGATCGGCACGTCGGCCCATTTGGTTCCCGCCGCGATACCGCCCTCGGGATAACCCGCAGCCTCGTCATAAATCCATCCACAAATCAGACACATCCAGGTCATAAAAATGTTACTCGTCCAGCTTAAGCGACATCGACATTACAATGCAACTCGAATTCTACGAAACTGCGCGTAACTGTCTGATTTACGCCCTGTTTGACGGCTAACCATCACGACAGTCGGACACAATTTTCGCACTTGCCGGTCAGACTTGCTGTTACAAATTATCCGCGTTACAACACTCTTTCCATGTCTGACTCCGAACATCCTCGATCCAGCGCCGACGACCTCGCCGAGCGTTCGCCCGGCCTGGTGATGTGCTTCAACATCAACGACCCCTCCGGCGCGGGCGGACTGGCGGCCGACGTGGCGTCGGTGGCATCGGTTGGTGCGCATGCTCTGCCTGTTGTTACCGGCATTTTGGTGCGCGACAGCGCTGAGGTGTTTGACAGTTTCTCGCTCGATGCCGACGAGGTGATCGACCAAGCGCGCGCGGTGCTGGAAGACGCAACCGTGCATGCCTTCAAAATCGGCCACCTCGCCAGCGTAGAGGTGATCAGCGCTGTAGCCGAATTGCTCACCGATTACCCAGACGTGCCTGTAGTCACTTATCTAGGCAGTGTGTCGCATCTCGCTGAGGCCGTAATGGACGACTATCTGAGCGCAGTTAAAGAGTTGTTGATCCCGCAAAGCTACGTGCTCATCGGCAACACCTCGGCACTGCAGCAGGTGCTGCTGCCCGACTGGGACGGCAACGAGCCGCCTACGGCGTGGCAGTTGGTGCAGGCAGCGGCTGAGTCGGGCTGCGAGCACGTACTCGTCACCGGTATTGGCACAGGCGACGGTTATTTGGAGAACATCCTGCTGTCGCCCGAATCGGTGCAGGTGCGCGAGCGCTTTGAGCGTTTCGATGTGAGCTTCGTCGGCGCTGGCGACACGCTTTCAGCGGCGCTGGCGGGCATGCTGACTGGCGACATGGGGTTGCCGCAAGCCACCGCTGAGGCGCTGATGTTCCTGGATCAAAGCCTTGAAAGCGGCTTTCGGCCCGGCATGGGCTATGTGGTGCCCGACCGCTTGTTCTGGGCGCAGCCCGAAGACGCCGAAGGCGCAACAGATGCCCAGGAGGATGGCTCTCCGCCTTCGCGCTTGCAATAGTGGCGTGTTAGTGTACCTCATGCAATAGCTTAGACGCGTCTGTAGCGGTGAGCATAAAACCTATACTAAGGCAACTATATCATTTTCACTTCATGTATTTACTTCAAAATTAGCTGCATACATCAATGCGTATATGTAGTTTTTAACCCTCAATCACGATTCACAAGCCTCAACACCCAGTATTGCGTCGTCTGACTGCCAGACACGAATCCACAGACCATGAGCACCTTGCCAACCGACCGCAACGCCCAACTCTTTGACCGCGCACAAGCCAGCATCCCTGGCGGCGTCAACTCACCCGTGCGCGCGTTTCGCAGCGTGGGCGGAGTGCCGCGCTTCATCACGCGCGGTGAAGGGCCATATATTTTCGATGCCAACGGAAAGCGCTATGTCGACTACATCGGCTCATGGGGGCCGATGATCGCTGGCCACGCTCACCCCGCCGTGGTACAGGCTGTGCAGCAAGCCGCCACGCGCTCGCTGAGCTTTGGTTGCCCCACTGAAGATGAAATCGAGATGGCCGAGCTGCTGTGCCAACTGGTGCCGGGCATGCAGCAGGTGCGTCTGGTGTCCAGCGGCACCGAAGCGGCCATGAGTGCGCTGCGGCTGGCGCGCGGCGCAACCGGCCGCGACATGATTGTGAAGTTCGAGGGTTGCTATCACGGCCATGCCGACAGCCTGCTCGTGAAGGCCGGCTCGGGCCTACTGACCTTTGCGCAAGAAAAGGGGGTGCCCTCTTCCGGCGGTGTGCCGGCCGACATTGCCAAACATACGCTGGTGCTGGAGTACAACAACACGCAGCAGCTCGACGATTTGTTCAGGCAACGCGGCAGCGAGATTGCATGTGTGATGGTCGAGCCGATCGCCGGCAATATGAACTTCATTCGCGGCTCGCGCGAGTGGCTTGCACGCATGCGTGAGTTGTGCACACATCACGGTGCTCTGCTCATCTGGGACGAGGTGATGACGGGGTTTCGCGTGGGCGCAGGCAGCGCGCAAGGGCTTTACGGCATCACGCCCGACATGAGCGCATTCGGCAAAGTGATCGGCGGCGGCATGCCGATCGCTGCGTTTGGCGGCCGCAAGGACGTGATGCAAAAGCTCTCGCCACTCGGAGCGGTGTACCAAGCCGGCACTTTGTCGGGCAACCCGGTGGCAGTGGCTGCCGGTATGGCTACGCTCAAGTTAGTGCAGCAACCCGGCTTTTACGACGCGCTGGCCGTGAGCACAAAACGGCTGATGAGCGGACTGCATGCGGCAGCACAGGCCGCCGGCAAACCCGTGATCACCGACAGCGAAGGTGGCATGTTCGGTTTTTACTTTGCTTCCGAAGCTCAACGCACGCTGCCGCAAAATTACAGCCAGGTTGCCGCCACCGACGCTGATACCTTCAAGCGCTTCTTCCACGCCTGCCTGGATTGCGGTGTGTATCTCGCGCCGAGCGCGTTTGAAGCGGGCTTTGTCAGCAGTGCGCACACCGAGATGGTGATTGCTGACACGCTCGCTGCGTTTAGCGAAGCATTGACTAATATATGACTAATATATAGATATACTCTAGTTTGTATATTGCGCATACTGCCACATTGAGTACCAGTAAGTCATATATAGAGCGCGGAGTACTAAATTTTCCTGCTCTCCAACGGCGCTATTTCGACTTGGCGATGTTGCAGCCGCCTTCGGTGTATTCCTGATCGACCACTGGCGTAAAGCGCTCGCTGATACCGTTGGGGTGCTGCGCGGCTAGGATGTAGCGCGTGCATGGCTTCATGTCGAGCGTGATGGTTTCTTCGCGCGGCAGGTAACCGACGCGTGGCCCGAACGACACCACCGTCAGCACGCGCTTACCCGGCTCGATCAGCGGTGCGCGCTGCGTGTTGGACACCCCGTCGATCTTGGTGATGGCGACCGGGAAGCGGTTCAGATCGCCCTTGCGAGCATAGCGGCCGTCGGGAATCGAAAACGGGTCTGGAGTGCTGGCGCAGGCGCCGAGCAACACGGCGGCAGCGATCGAAAGCGAAAGGCTAGTGGCGGTGCGTCGGTTCATGCTTCACCTTGTGGAGTATTCAACTTAAAGAGACGCTGAAGAAGTCTGGCGAGCGGGTGCAAGGCAAGGAACGGGGCCCAGAAGGAACCGGAGCTTACTCAAGCGTGAGTGAGGATTCCGACTGGGCTGTGACGACACGTTGCGCCCAAGTAGCCACTTATTCAGCGTTTCTTTAAGAGTAGTTGATTTCGACGCACTGCGCTGCCGAAAAATCCTGACGCGGCGTAAAGATACAAGCTTTCCCTTCAGCCTGAGCCTGTCGGTAGGCCGCAGAGATGGCCGTAGCGCCGCGGCCTACTCGGCGTTTGCAGTAGGCAGTTCCACCAGGCCCATGCGCCGCACAATCACACCCGCGCGGCCGTTGAGGTAGCCGGAATTCGGCCGTTTCTCAAAAAACTTGGGGCGCGGCAGCATTACTGCCAGCCGCGCGGCCTGCCATGGCGTCAGCTTGGCGGCACTGGTTTTGAAGTAATGCTGCGCCGCAGCCTCCACACCAAACACGCCCTCGCCCCACTCCACCACGTTGAGGTAAATCTCCAAGATGCGGTCTTTGGGCAGCGTCCATTCCAGAAGGTAAGTGAGGTACAGCTCTTCGGCCTTGCGCGCGTAGCTGCGCTCGCCGGACAGAAACAGGTTCTTCGCCAGTTGCTGCGTGATGGTGCTGCCGCCCTTGATGCGGCGGCCTTTGTTGTTTTGCTCCCAGGCTTTTTGGATCGCCTCCCAATCCACCCCCTCGTGATCGACGAAGCTTGCGTCCTCACTGGCGATCACCGCCTTTTTGATGCTGTCGTTGATGTCTTCGTAGCGGGCCCACTGCTGACGGAAGCGAAATCCCTCACGCTGACCCAACGCGTACTCGCGCCCAAGCCGTGCACCCTCGGCACGCATGAAGCTTGTGGTGCCAGGGTCTATCCACCGCCAACTCAGCACACGCAACGCAAACAGCGCGTGCAGCATCACCGCTGCCACGATGAAGGCCAGCAGGCTCACGCCGTTGAATCGTTTGATCGCCTGCATGATC
>CAYSMM010000066.1:0-9747 GCA_964432095.1 uncultured Burkholderiaceae bacterium
GGTGCGCTGGCGCTCGGCACGCGCTGGAAGAGTAGCGAGCCTGCAGCGGTAGAAGCCGAGTTATGGGGCGCTGTGCAAATCGCCGCGCCGCGTGCAGCGCTGCCACCACCGCAGCCCGAGGTGAAACAGCAACCCACCGTCGAGCCCAAGCCAGAGCCCAAACCGCAGGCCAAGGCTCCCGAAGAGGTCAAGCCCGATATTGCGCTTGAGAAAAAGAAGGAGGAGGAAAAGCGCAAACGTGAGGCCGAGGAGTTGGAAAAAGAGGCCAAAGCCAAGGCGGAGAAAGAAAGGCGCGAAGCCGAGAAGCTCAAGAAGGAACTGGAGGACGAGCGCAATCGCAAACTCGCCTCGCTTACCGGAAGCGGTGCGCCCAACTCGCCCGGAGTAGCTGAGCAGTCACGCGGCCACTCCAGCGGCTACCCCGGCCGCATTGCCGCGCGCGTACGGCCCAATATCGTGTTCAACTACAACGAGGTCGATGGCAACCCGGCGGCTGAAGTTGAAGTGCGGCTTGCGCCTGACGGAATGATTTTGTCGCGCCGGATCATCAAGAGCAGCGGCGTGAAAACCTGGGACGACGCCGTGCTGCGCGCACTCGACCGTACCGAGGTGCTGCCCAAAGACGTCGACGGTCGCGTACCCAAAGTCATCGAGCTGATCTTCCGCCCTAAAGATTGATCTGCCGATTTAACCTTATACTCTTATTTGTATATGCCATTCACTGCTATAATGCATTGCAGCTACGGCATCATAGATATTTGAGTATATAAGTATAAGAGGCTCCAACCTGGTAACTGGCAGGCCGTCAACAAATCATGCGTCATGGCACTGACGGCAGCGTCTGCAAAAGCAGCTGTGCCTTAGTACTCCACTGCCCACCTAGCTGCACTGCACGCGCCGCTGCGTCGCGCGCACCGGCCCACTGCTTGAGATCGGCCAGCGTTTGAGCGAGGTTGAGCCATGCCGCTGCGCTTTGATGCTGCTCTGCCGCCTGGCGAAACACCACCACAGCCGCAGCTTTGTCATTTGCCGCATAAAGCGCGTTGCCCAAGCCCACGCGCAGCGTCAGGCTTGCAGGCCAACGCGTGAGCGCCGCTTCATATGCACGCACAGCCTCACCCGGCTTAGCAACGCGCTCAAAGGCCACGAGTGCGTCCGTCACCTGGCGCTCGCTCGCGCTTGCCGGCAGTTTGCCCGCAGGCAGTACGGCCATGCCCCAAAAGCCTGAACGACCCCAAACGTTTTCAAACGTACTCCACGGCATGATCTGCCGTCTTTCTGGCCCGCTGCGCAACATGATGTGTTGCGTGTCGGCGTCATAGCCCACGGCCACTGCGTAATGCCAAAGCGGCGACACCGCAAGACTGAGATTCAACAGCACCACCACGGGCGTGCCACCGTTGAGCTCGCGCAGCAAACCCTGCATCGACGGCTCGATTTCAAACGCACTGGCGCCATTGCGCCGCGCGGCTGCGAGCATCTCGATTTGCAGCGTGCCTTGCCTCCCCGGCAGGTACAGCTGCGGGGTGAGCGACTCCACGGTCGCAGTTGCGTTGCCTGCATGCCGCAGCACGGCAGCCAGTGTCTCCGGTCCGCACAAGTAACGCTCGGCAGTAGCGAAGTGCGGCACCGCGTCCAACTCAACCCGTGGCAGCAAGTCATAGGGGAAAGACTGCCGCAATGCAGCCGACTGCGGCGCGCAGCCAGCCAGCACCAGCAGGGCGAGATAGGCACCCGCCACAAGGACGAGCGCGCGCGAAAGGCGAATCAACGAACCGATCGTGTGAACGGGAACACCTTGGTCAAGCCGAGAATGTCGGTGATCAGCAAAATGATGAAGATGGCAAACAGAATGCCTAGAACGTCCCCGCCTGCAGGTGCGCTGTCGATCTGCTTGGCCATGCGTACGGCCTCGGCATCGCTCAGCGCAGCGATACGCGCGGCCGCCTGCTCTTTCGTCACCCCCCAGTCGACGAGCTTGGCTTGCAGCTCAGGACGGCTCAATTGCAGCTGCAACATGCTGCGAGCAGCGTTGCCATCGATCGAAGGAGCGGCTTGCTCGGCCGCGACTTGTTCAGTGCTGGCCATAGATGATGGTGGCGCGGACTGCGCCACCGTTACAGTAGCCAGGCTCATCGCCAGCATCAAGCACAATACGCGGCCCAAAATGGAAATCACAGAACGCTTTGCCATAACCGGTTGCCCTTTCTTTTTTTCACGTGCAGTTAAACGGCACGATTGAGACCATGAAACCAACAACAGATTGTGCCGTCTACGCGCGCTTGGCAATAGGGCTGCCACCGCATTTGTGCGAATATTTGTTTGACCAATTGTTTCGGCTTGCAAATATCAAACAACACCGGTGCACTACTTCCTACCTAGAATGACACCTCAGCGCGATGCGGCCCAGCAAGCGCGGTGAGCGCATTCATCGCGTCTTCACTGGGCATGACCTTGGCGGCATCGCCCAACCGCAATTGCGACATTGCGCCATTACGCACCAGCTCGATCTGCACCGGCAAGCCCTGCTCTGCGTGATGCGCCTTCAATATACGCAGGAGTTTGTCACCATCAGTGTTGCCGTTCAAGCGCAACGTGATGAGTTTGCCAAAGCGCGCACGCGCCTCGGCCAGCGTCCAGCAGTCCTCCACGTTCAAGCGCAAGCCACTAGAGAATTTGTCGAACTGAACTTTACCGCGCACGATGAGTAATTCGTCCTCCTTAAGCACATGACGCTTGTCGTTGAGCAACTCGCTGTAGGCCACGGCCTCGATGCTCTCGGTCTGATCATCCAGCGTGAAAATCGCCATCAATCCACGCACGCCCTTTTGCACACGGAAGGACGAAATCACACCCGCCACCATCTGCGGCTCGCGGCTGTCTTGCAGACCTGCTATGCGCTTACCTGTGAGGCGCTGCATCTCGGCGGCATGCTCCTCAAACAAGTGGCCGCTCAGGTAAAAGCCGATTGCAGTTTTCTCCTGCGACAGCTTCTCACGCAGGCTCCACGGTGCGGCGGCCTCAAGCTCCAGCGACGCGACTCCTGCGGCATCGTCTACTGCGTCGAACAAGCCGCCCTGCCCCATGGCTGCAGCCTGCGACTGCGCAAAGCTCATGGCCCGCTCCACACTTGCCAGCAGCGCGCTGCGCTCCTGCCCAAGGCAGTCGAACGCACCACCTTTGATGAGCGCCTCCACCACGCGGCGGTTGACACGGTTGAGATCGACCCGCTCGCAGAAATCAAATAAGCTCTTGAACGGGCCACCAAGATTACGCGCGTCGATGATGCTTTCGATGGCCCCTTTGCCTGTGCCCTTGATCGCACCTAAGCCATAACGCACCAGACCACGCGCTACCGGTACGAACTCGTATGCACCGGTGTTGATATTGGGTGGCTCGAAGCTCAGGCCGAGGTTGTCTTTAGCATCCTCGTAAAAAACCTTGAGCTTGTCGGTATCGTCGATCGACACGCTCATGTTGGCGGCCACGAACTCTGCTGGAAAGTGCGCCTTCATCCACGCGGTTTGCACCGCGAGCAATGCGTATGCTGCAGCATGCGACTTGTTAAAGCCATAGCCCGCGAACTTCTCCATCAGGTCGAAGATCTCGTTAGCTTTCAGCTCGCTCAGACCGTTCTTGGCGGCACCCTGGGCAAACGTCACGCGGTGCTTGGCCATCTCCTCGGGTTTCTTCTTGCCCATCGCACGACGCAGCAAATCTGCACCGCCAAGCGAGTATCCGCCGATGATCTGCGCCATCTGCATCACCTGCTCCTGATAGACCATGATGCCGTAAGTCTCTTTGAGCACGGCCTCAACCCGCGGATCAGGGTATTCGATCGGCTCCTTGCCATGCTTGCGTGCGCAAAAGCTTGGAATCAAGTCCATGGGGCCGGGACGGTACAGCGCCACTAGCGCAATGACATCTTCAAATTTGTCTGGCTTGGCCTCCTTCAGCATGCCCTGCATGCCGCGGCTTTCCAACTGGAATATGGCGACCGTCTTGCCCTCACGCATCAGCTTATAGCTGCGGTCATCATCTAGCGGAATATCTTCGAGACGCAGGTTGCGCTTGTCGGGGTAGCGCTCGCGTATGAGTTGCGCGGTGCGCTCAAGTATGGTGAGCGTAGCCAGACCGAGAAAGTCGAACTTCACCAGGCCAATGGCCTCGACGTCGTCCTTATCAAACTGGCTCACGGCCGCGGTTTCGCCGGGCTGCACGTACAGCGGCGTAAAGTCGGTGAGTTTGCCGGGCGCAATCAGCACACCTCCGGCATGCATGCCCACGTTGCGTGGCGTTCCCTCCAACCTTGCGGCAAAACGCAGCACCTCGGCAACGTCTTCCTCTTTTTTTTCGCGCTCCACCAGCAGCGGCTCGGCATCTCGGGCGTAGATGACGTTGTCGTCTTTCTTTTCGCCGGGGCTGGGGTCATTTAGCGTGGTCACCTTGCCTGGTTTGACCTGAATGAGCTTGGCAATGCCGTCGACGAAGCCGTATGGAAAATCCAGCACGCGCCCTACATCACGCACCGCGGCGCGCGCAGCCATAGTGCCGAAGGTAGCGATCTGGCTGACGGCCTGCTCGCCGTACTTTTGCTTCACGTAGTCAATCACTCGGTCGCGGTTGTTGACGCAGAAGTCCACGTCGAAGTCGGGCATGGACACACGCTCGGGATTGAGGAAACGCTCGAACAGCAGGTCGTACTTGAGCGGGTCGAGGTCGGTCACCTGCAGCGAGTACGCCACCAGAGAGCCCGCTCCCGAGCCGCGCCCCGGCCCGACAGGGCAGCCGTTGTTCTTGGCCCAGTTGATGAAGTCGGCGACGATGAGAAAGTAGCCCTCAAAGCCCATCTTCAAGATCGTGTTGATCTCGAACTCCAGCCGCTCGGTATAACGCTGGCGCTGCGCACTGCGCTGTGCCTCGTCGGGGTAAAGCTGCCTGAGCCGCTGTTGTAGTCCGCGCTGCGATTGCATGCGAAAGTACTCTTGCAGGCTAGAGCCGTCGGGCGTTGGAAAGTCAGGCAGGCGCGGCTTACCCAGTGTGAATGTGAGGTTACAGCGCTTGGCAATCTCCAGGGTGTTTTGCAAGGCGGACGGGATGTCGGCGAACGCAGCGACCATCTCGCTTTGCGATTTGAAGTATTGCTCACGCGTGAAGCGTTTGACACGACGCGGATTGGCAAGAATTTCACCTTCGGCGATGCACACGCGGGCCTCGTGCGTCTCGTAGTCGCCAGCAGTTTCAAACTGCACCGGGTGCGTAGCCACTACGGGCATCTGCAGCCCGGCAGCCAAGTTCACCGCTGCCTTGACATACAGCTCATTGCTAGGCGCGCCAAAGCGCTGCAATTCGATGTAGTAACGACTACCGAACAACGCCTGTGCGCGGCGTGCGACCTGCGTGGCACGTGCGGTGTCACCCGCCAGCAAGGCGTGGCCCAGCTCGCCTTGCTCGCCACCTGAAAGCGCAATCAAACCTTGGTGCAGGCCATCGGTCAGCCACGTCCATTCGACCTCTGCACGGCCCTTTCGTTGGTTGGTTTGCCAGCCTCGCGAAAGCAGCTCGCACAAATTCAAATAGCCCTGCCAGTTCTGCACCAGCAGCAGCATGCGCGTAGAGGGTGCGACCGTGCTTTTGGACTCGGGGCTCAACCATACATCGCAGCCGATGATGGGCTTGACGCCTTTGCTGCGCGCTTCCTTGAAGAAGCGCACCGCCGCAAAGAGGTTGTTCAAGTCGGTGATCGCGATGGCGCCCTGCCCGTCTTTCGCGGCAAGCTTGACGGCAGTGTCCACCTGCAAAGTGCCGTCCACGATCGAGTATTCGGTGTGGGTGCGTAGGTGAACGAACTGCATAAACGCATTTTACGCAGCGTAGAGGCGGCTGGCGCACTGCATGTCCCCGCAAGGCTTGGTCGTACCCAGCAATCATCTGATACTCTAATATCTATGCAAGTGTTACTGGCTAGTAGATATCAATTTATTCATAGTTACACATAGTGGTATACAGCTACTGGAACTACTGCAAGCATAGATCAGCGCGCAACTATCGGTAACACATTTGCCAAAGCCTGCGCCACTTCATCAAGCGTCGGCATTGCCGGCCCGCCTACATTGATGATGCGTGGGCTCCAGTAGCCGCCGGTTCGCCATGCCGTGTCGAAGTTGTAGATTTGCACCGTGGGCTTGTCGAGCGCACTGGCCATGTGCACCAGGCCACTATCGACGCCCACGACCGCCGTGCTGGCTTGCAGCACCGTGGCCACTTGCCTGAGTGTCATCCTGGGCAGCACGACCGCTGAGTCGCCAATGCCGCGGGCAATGTCGCGCGCAGCCACGGCCTCTTCTGCATTGCCCCAGGGCAGCACAATGCTCAAGCCACGATCGGTGAGCGACCTGCCAAGTGCCACCCAGTGATGCTCCAGCCAGCATTTGTCGGCACGAGAGGTGCCGTGCACGAACACCACATACCGCAGCGGCAAGTTATGCGCAAGCTCAAGCTCCATCTGTGGCGCGGTAAACCCAAACTGCAAATCCGCCGGCTTGGCATAGCGCAGCGCGAGCGCCGCAAGCTGCCGCGAGCGCTCGATCGCATGCACCCGTGGCGTGATCGCATAAGCCTGGGTGTAGGCCAGCCGCGCCAGCGGCTCGTATGACGAGCCTTCGGTGCGGTTGGCCAGCCCCGCACGCGTGCCTGCGGGTGTGGTCAGCGCCAGCTTGGTGATGATGGCCGACTTCACCAGTCCTTGAAAGTCGATCACGTGGTCATACGGCTGCTGCGCCAGCAACTCGCGGAAAGCGGCAAACTCCTCACGGCTTTGGCGGCCCAGCAAACCCAGCCTGCGCCAGCGGCGCAGCGAGATACGTATGACGTTTTGCACACCTGCCGTCATCTCGGCCAGATCGGCAAAGCCCTCCTCAACTACCCAGTCAATGCGCGCATTGGGCACGCTGCGCACAATGTCCTGCACCGCAGGCATGGTGTGCACCACGTCGCCAAGCGACGACAGTTTGACGACGAGGATATGCGGGCCGTGTTTGATCACGACTGCGGGGCTCGGTTAAAAAGGCAACAGGGCGTTGGGCACGATGTTGTGCAACGCTGCACGAAATTCGCCTTGAATGCGACTGATCGCTGCGGCATCGGTGCCCTCAAACCGAAGCACGATGGTGGGCGTGGTATTGGATGCACGCGCCAGACCAAAGCCGTCGGCATACTCGGCACGCACGCCGTCAATCGTATGTAGTTCCTTGGCAGTGGCAAACACCGCCTCGCGCTGAAGCCGTGCGATGATGGCGTGATGGTCGCCCTGCGGGCATTCGAGCTTGAGCTCGGGCGTATTCACCGTATTGGGTAGCGCCTCGAGCGCGGCGCTGGCGTCGCTGTGGCGGCTCAAAATCTCCAGCAGGCGCGCTGCGGCATACAAGCCGTCGTCAAAGCCGAACCAGCGGTCTTGGAAGAAGATGTGACCGCTCATCTCGCCACCGAGTGGCGAGCCCACTTCTTTCATCTTCGCTTTGACGAGCGAGTGCCCGGTCTTCCACATCAGCGGCACGCCACCTGCTGCGGCAATGCGCGGTGCAAGCAACGTGGTGCACTTCACGTCAAACAAAATCTTGCCACCGGGATGGCGCGTGAGCACATCGCCGGCAAACAGCATCATCTGCCGATCGGGCCAGATGACTTGCCCACTTTTGGTGACGACGCCCAAGCGGTCGCCATCGCCATCGAACGCCAGGCCGATTTCAGCGTCCGTCTCGCGCAGAACGCGCATCACGTCCTGCAGGTTGTGCGGATCTGCAGGGTCGGGGTGATGGTTGGGAAAGCTGCCGTCGACCTCGGCAAATAGCTCGCGCACCTCACACTGGAGGCCGCGCAACAGCGGCCCCATGATTGCGCCTGCCACGCCATTTCCAGCGTCGGCTACTACTTTCATCTTGCGCGCAAGCTTCACGTCACCCGTGATGCGCTGCAAATAATTGGGCGCGATGTCAAGCGTTGTGAGTGTGCCCGCAGAGCCAGACTCGTAGTCTTGCGATTCGATCAAGCGGCGCAGTTGCTGCACACCGTCGCCGTAAAGCGCAGCGCCGTCGAGCACGAGCTTGAAGCCGTTGTAGTTGGGCGGGTTATGACTGCCGGTAATGGCCACCCCACTCGTCACACCCGGTAAGGTGCAGGTTGCAAAGTACACCATGGGCGTGGTGACCTGCCCTAGGTCCACGACATCGCAGCCGCTGGCACGTAAGCCCTCAATCAGCGCTATGCTCAGCGAGGGGCCTGACAATCGGCCGTCGCGACCCACGGCCACGGCCTTACCGCCCGCGCGGCGCACTTGCGTGCCAAATGCGCAGCCCAGTTGATGCGCTAACTCCGGCGTGATGTTTAAGCCGACGATGCCGCGGATGTCATAGGCTTTGAATATGTTTGAATCCAGTTTCATAACTGCGTATTGTAAGAATCTGACGTATCAGGACACCCAACACCGTGTGCACCTACCTCATTGGCGACGTGCAAGGCTGTTTTGACGAGTTGCAGGCACTGCTAGCCGCCTGCCGCTTTGACACGGCACACGATCACATCATCTTTCTGGGCGATCTGGTCAATCGCGGCCCCAAGTCGCTACAGGTGCTGCAGTTTGCGATGTCGCTTGGCGACCGTGCGCAGGTCGTGCTGGGCAATCACGACTTGCATTTGCTGGCCGTGGCAGCCGGTGTACGGCCGACGCACAAGCACGACACGCTAGACGCCGTGCTGAAGCACCCCGAGCTTGACGCGATGCTGCACTGGCTGCGGCATCAACGCATGGCGCTGACGCAGGGTGACTTGCTGGTAGTGCATGCAGGGGTAGTACCTCAGTGGAACACAATAGAGACTACCAGCTACGCACATGAACTAGAGGCAGTATTGCAGTCAAATGACTATAAGCGATTCCTAGGTCGCATGTACGGCAACGAGCCTGCGCAATGGCACAGCGGCCTGCGCGGCGCAGAGCGGCTGCGGGTCATCGTCAACGTGCTCACGCGCCTGCGTTTTTGCACCGCCGACGGCGTGATGGACTACCACACCAAGGAAGGGGCCGACGGTGCACCCGAGGGCTTCATGCCCTGGTTCGACGTGCCCACGCGCCGCACGCGCGGCACGCGCATCGCGTTTGGTCACTGGAGCACACTGGGCCTCAAGCTCACGCCCGACATCATCGCGCTGGACACCGGCTGCGTGTGGGGCGGACAATTGAGCGCGTTGCGGCTGGCCGATGACAATACGCCCGAGCAACTGTTTCAGGTGCGCAGCACAGGCCACCAGAATCCGCAAACCTTCAAGCGCCCGGCTTGACATGCAAAAAACACTATCGAGGCAGCAAGCCTCAATAGTGACTTGCAGTAGCAGTATGGCTTAATTGATTAGCCTGTTGTCAGTCTCGTCCCCAATTGCCGAATGCCCGTGCAGGGATCACTGAGGAGCGTGTGATCTCAGCCAGCTCCCAACCCGACTCACCGCGCTCAAAACGCAGCCACTGACTGCTGCCACTCACTGGCATCTCATTGGAGAATTGGACTTGCCAAGTATTCAGGTGGATATCGCGCGTATTGCCCGTGGACGGCATCAACCTATATTCTGCGTAACCCGCGAAAAATTGCTCTTCTCGCATACTGATTGGTTTACCGTTGAACCAGTCTTGCCGCTCCGCTTCGTTTGAGGGAATCGAGAAGGTGAAGGCCCCAACATCAGTAGCCAACTCATCTTTTG
>CAYSMM010000067.1:0-9734 GCA_964432095.1 uncultured Burkholderiaceae bacterium
AATTCGATTACCTCATAATCATTGATACTCTATTAACTATAGGCCAGTCTCTGGTAAAAGATCGGGCATAAAAAGCATATTACTCAATATAGTATCTGTGCTTGTGCTTTCTTGAGAAGCTAAGCGCTTTTGCGTGCCGCTGTCTTTTTCGCCACGGGGCGCTTTGCGGCGGCAGTTTTCTTCGCAGCAGCTTTCACAGTCTTGGTCGCAGCGGTTTTGGGGGTGCTCGTCTTGGTTGCCGCCCCACCGGCCTTCTTCTCGCGCGCTTCGAACTCAAAGCCGATCTTGCCGTCGCCTTGCTTGATGAGGTAGGCGCTGAACTTGCGCCGCGTGCGCGCGCTGACAAAACCCGTCAGCAGGCTGGTTTTGCCTTCACCCAGCAGCTTGGCCATTTGCTCGCGCTCGATCGGCTGCTGCAGGATGATCTGCCCGCTGCGAAAGTCGCATTGTTTGATGGGCTGCTTTTCGCACACATAGCTGGTGCCGTGCGCGTACACCGGGCTGCCGCATTTGGGGCAGTCTCCCACGGGCGGCTGATCGCCAAAATCCACCGGCTCACTGGTGGCGTCGTCTTGCTGGCCCCAGTCGAATTCAAGCTTGTAGTTGTTGAGCTCGTCCTTGTCGAACACGATCTTGAGGTTGCTCGCAAACGGCCGGCCCATCTTGCTGCGAAAGCCGTCGAGTGGGCCGATCTCTTTGTCGCGCAGCAACTGCTCGATCTCTGGCAGCTCAAACGCACGGCCAGCCGGGGTTTTGCTGATCGAGAACCCACAGCCCTCGGCCGCGCCGGCCTTGCCGATGCAGGCAAAGCGGCGGTAGTTCTCTTTGACCACGCCGCCACAGTTGGGGCAGGGCGCCTTGAGGGTGGCGTAGTCGCCGGGAACGGTGTCGCTTGAATACTCCTTGGCGTGCTTCACGATCGCCTGCGTCATCTGCGCGATCTCTTGCATGAAGGCCTCGCGCGACAGCTTGCCGCGCTCGATCTGCCCGAGCTTGAATTCCCACTCGCCTGTCAGCTCGGGCTTGGTGAGCTCCTCAACATTCAGGCCACGCAGCAAAGTCATCAACTGAAACGCTTTTGCGGTAGGCACCAGCTCGCGACCCTCGCGCAGCATGTACTTTTCGAGCAGCAGCCCTTCGATGATGGCAGCACGCGTGGCGGGCGTGCCCAGGCCCTTGCCCTTCATCGCTTCGGCCAGATCTTCGTCGTCGATCAGCTTGCCGGCGTTCTCCATCGCCGACAGCAATGTGGCTTCGTTGTAGCGTGCCGGCGGCTTGGTGACGAGCGCAATCACCTTGGCCTCTTCGGTCAGCGGCTTCTCGCCCGCGGCCACGGGCGCAAGTGTGGCATCGTCGTCCTGCGCCTCTTTGCCGTACACCTCCAGCCAGCCGGGGTTGACGAGCACCTTGCCTTCGGTTTTGAACGGGTGTTTATCGATGGTGCTGATGCGCGTGGTCACGAGATATTCCGCCGCTGGATAAAACACTGCGAGAAAGCGCTTGGCCACCAGCTCATACAGCTTGGCCTCGGCCTCAGTCAGCGATTTGGGCGCCTGCAGCGTGGGAATGATGGCGAAGTGATCTGACACCTTGGCGTTGTCGAACACGCGTTTGCTTTTGACGATGTAGCCCTGCTTAACAGCCTTCTTGGCATGCGGCGCGAGCGCACGGCTGCCTTGCTCACCCAGCATCTCCACCGTTTGCTTGACGGTCGGCAGATAGTCCTCGGGCAGTGCACGGCTGTCGGTACGCGGATAGGTCAGTGCCTTGTGTCGCTCATACAGCGCTTGTGCCAGGGCCAGCGTGGTTTTGGCTGAGAAGCCAAAGCGCGCATTGGCCTCGCGCTGCAGCGAGGTGAGATCGAACAACAAAGGCGCGCTTTGCGACGAGGGTTTGCTCTCTTCGGTCACCAGCGCCGGCTTGCCGGCTACGGCGGCGGCAATCGCGTCGGCGTCGGCACGCGCCCACAGGCGGTCGGCCTTCTTCTCGGCGTCGTTCTCGTCTTTCTTGAAGTTCGGGTCAAACCACTTGCCCTCATATGCCCCGGCCGCCGCGGCAAACGTGGCACGTACTTCAAAATAATCACGCGCCACATGCTTGCGGATTTTTTCTTCGCGCTCCACCACGATGGCCAGCGTAGGCGTTTGCACCCGGCCCACGGTGGTGAGGAAAAAGCCGCCGTCCTTGCTGTTGAACGCCGTCATCGCCCGGGTGCCGTTGATACCCACGAGCCAGTCGGCCTCGCTGCGGCTGCGCGCCGCGTCGGCCAGCGGCAGCATGTCGCTGTCGCTGCGCAAAGCTTCGAACCCCTCGCGTATGGCTTGCGGCGTCATGCTTTGCAGCCACAGTCGCCGTACCGGCTGTTTGGCCTTGGCGTATTGTTGAATCAGGCGGAAGATCAGCTCACCTTCGCGGCCTGCGTCGCAGGCGTTGATGAGCGCTGAGACGTCCTTGCGCTTGACCAGCTTGTTGATTGCTGACAGCCGCGCTTTGGTTTTGTCGATGGGGCTTAAGTCGAAGTGCGGAGGAATCACCGGCAGGTTGGCAAAGCTCCACTTGCCGCGCTTGACTTCGTATTGTTCAGGCGCAGCAATCTCCACCAGGTGTCCCACCGCCGAGGTGACGACGAACTCCTCGCCCTCGAAATACTCGTCATGCTTTTCAAACTTGCCGTGCGTGGGCGTCAGCGCGCGGACGATGTCCTGCGCCACCGACGGCTTCTCGGCAATGACCAATGCTTTGCTCATATCAGATACTCTTGCACCCCACCGTGTAAGCGGCTGCGGCGCGGTTTTCCGCGACAATGCGGCTTGATTTCCTTTTTTCAAAATACCATTAAATGACTGCTGCCCGCAAACCCGACCCCAAATCCGCGCGACCGACAGCGCCTAAAACCGCACAAATGCAGCCCGCGAGCCGCACCCGCGGCCGTAAGATCGTGGTGCGCCGCTCCGGGGTGCACGGCAAGGGGGTTTATGCGCTGCAGGCCATCGCCAAAGGCGAGCGCATCATTGAATACACCGGCGAGCGCATCACTTGGGCCGAGGCGCTGAAGCGCCACCCGCACAACCCGGACGACCCCCATCACACGTTTTACTTTCATCTTGATGATGGTTGCGTGATCGACGCGCTGTACGGCGGCAATTCGGCACGCTGGATCAACCATGCCTGCAAGCCCAACTGCGAAGCCGACGAGATCGACGGCCGCGTGTTCATCACCGCGCTGCGTAACATCGCCCCCGGCGAGGAGCTGTTCTACGACTACGGCCTCACCATCGATGCGCCCTACACCGCAAAGCTGAAGAAAGAGTACCTATGCCGTTGCGGCGCACGCAACTGCCGCGGCACCATGCTGGCGCCTAAGCGCTGAAGCGAGTAGAAGGGTGACTTTGGCCGATACTCTATTATCTATATACTTTTTACTGCACTTTGGGTGTGCAGTAACGGCATAATACACAATTTAGTATGATTGATTTGATGGTTAGCGCTGCTGTGAATGCGAAGTCCTGGCCGTTGCCCGCTGGCGTGGCGTTTGAGTGGTATGACGAGATCGATTCCACCTCCAGTGAGCTGATGCGCCGCGCCCGTGCCGGCGCTTTGGGCGACGCCGCCCGCGCGGCGCTGGTGCTGGCCGCAGGCGCGCAGACCGCAGGCCGTGGCCGCCTGGGGCGCTTGTGGGCCAGCGACAGTGCGGGCGCCAGCCTGATGCTGTCGCTGGCGTATCCGTTTGCTGCCGATCAGCCACTCGCCGGGTTGAGCCTGGCCATGGGCGTGGCCGCCGCGCAGGCGCTCAATCGCGTGTGCGGGCATGACGCAGTGCAACTCAAGTGGCCCAACGATCTGCTGCTCAGTCAGCCTGGCCTTGCGGGCCGCTATGGCAAGCTGGGTGGCATATTGGTAGAGAGCACCACCTGTGGCCGGGTCAGTGCGCGGCGCTGGTGCGTAGTCGGGATTGGCATCAACCTGCGCGGCCACGCGGGGCTGGTGGGGCTTTGCGGCGCTGGCGTGACCGCAGCAGCGCTCGACGCTGTGTGGCCCAGCGAGCCACGGTTGCATGATATCGGCCCGCTGGTGGCCGCTGCGCTGGCCGAGGCCCTTGAACGCTTTTCAAGCGAGGGCTTTGCGGCCTTTCGTGATGCGTGGCAGGCGCTGCATGCATGGCAGGGCCAGCCGGTTTGCGCGGTGTCGGCGCAGGGCGAAGAGCTATGCCGCGGCATCGCTATAGGCGTGAGTGACTCCGGCGCATTGCGGATTGATGCGCAAGACGGTGCGGCTTCACAATGCCCATCTGTGAGCATCGAAAGTGCCGAGGTGTCGCTGCGTTTATGTGAGCCGCGCGTCGCCTGACGCTTCACCCCTCATTGATCCAATCGCTTATGCTGCGCTCTCAATCTTCACAACCTTATGCTGCGTAGTCTGGTGCTTATTGCTTTGCTGGCCAATCTGGTGCTTTGGGCACTGATTAACGGCCATATCGGCGGTAACACGCCAGCCGGCGCCGGCGAGGTTGCTGCGAACCGGCAGATCAACCCCGACAAGATCAAGGTGCTCACTGCGGCCGAGTTTGCCGACCGCGTGGCCGCTGGCCGTAACCGCAACAGCGCGATGCTGTGCCTGCAGTCCGCCGGCAACGACCCGACGAGTGCCGCCGTGCTGCGTGATGCGCTGATGAGCGAGGTGGCCGATCTCAAGCTCGATAGCATCATGGCGCAAGAGCCGCCGCAACTGATGGTATACATGGGCAAATATCCCGACGGCCCGAGTGTAGACACCAAACTCGCTGAACTCGAGCGCCTGAAACTGCGTGGCGAATTTGAGCGCATCAAGGATGCGCCGGCCTGGCAACCCGGCATTTCGCTCGGTGTGTTCCGTGACCGCGAGCGCGCCGAGACGCGCCTGGCCGAGGTGAGAAAGCAAGGCGTCAACACCGCCCGCATCGTTGAGCGCGCGCCTGGCAAACCCGCGCTTACCTTGAAACTCAATGACGTCAAAGACGCCGATCGCGGCCGCTTGAACGACGCGCTCACCAAGGCCGGCGGCAGGCCGCTTGCGCCTTGCGCGGGTTAGTCAGGGCGGCGCTGGATTCCGAGTCAAGCGCGGCATGTCGGCTCGTGAGCGCATGCTGTTTTGGGCTTAGACAAGCTCAGCCCCCGCCAGCATCGAAAGCGTGCGCTATATACACTGAAGACGCGTTGCGAGCGGGTGCAAGGCTAGGAACTCAGCCCCTGCGTCGCATCGAAGCGTGACGAGGATGGCCAGATGCAAGGCGCGGGCGCCCGTGAGAAACCGGAGCTTACTCGAGGTAAGTGAGGTTTCCGAACGGGCTGCAACGCCGCAGATGGCCACCGCAGTAGCTTTCGGCTTAAGACCAGAGTACCGGCCCCTTGGCCGCGTACCACCCCTCCACCTTGCTCTGTACCGATTCCTCGATGCGCGAGCGCTTGATCTTCATCGTGGGGGTCAGGCAGCCGTTGTCGATGCTCCAGGGCTCTTTGGCCACGACGATCATGCGCAGTTGCTCGTAGTCGGCAATTTTGGCGTTGACGCGCTCCAGCACGGCTTTCATCTCGGCCTCGAACTCGGCTTTGACTGCGGGGTCGCTGAGCTTGGGGCGCAGCGCTTCGGCGGGCACCACGATGGCGTAGGCCGCCGGCTGGCCGACGCCGGACACCATCGATAGTTCCACCATCGGGCTTTCGTTGATGAGGTTCTCGATCGGTGCGGGCGCCACGTATTTGCCCTTGGCGGTTTTGAACTGTTCTTTCTTGCGGCCCACTAGCTTGAGCTGCCCGTCAGGGCTGAGCTCGCCCAGGTCGCCGGTTTTGAAAAAGCCGTCTTCGGTGAACACCTCGGCCGTCAACTCCGGCTGCTTGTAGTAGCCCACCATGGTGCCGGGCGATTTGATTTGTACTTCTCCGTCTTCTGCAATGCGGCGCTTCACCTCGGGGAAGGTGATGCCGACATAACCCTGCAAGTTTTGCGTTTTGGTGGTGGTGTGCGAGTAGGCAAAATCTTCCGTCATGCCGTAGCCCTCCATGAGGTTGAGGCCGAGCTTGCGGTACCACGCTAATAGCGAGGGCGGCAGCGGCGCAGAGCCGCTCCCGGCCATGCGCACCTGATCCAGCCCCAGTTGCTTGAGCACCTTCTTTTTGACGATGCCATTGAGGATGGGAATCCCGAGCAGGCGGTCGAGTTTTTTCTGCGGCACCTTGGCGGTAACGCCCTGCTGAAATTTGAGCCATAGGCGCGGCACGGAGATGAATACCGTGGGCCGAGCGCGTTGCAGATCTTGCACAAATGTGTCTAGCGATTCGGCAAAGAAGATGTGCCCGCGCCCCATCACCAGGCTGCTGCACTCCACCCAGGCGCGCTCAAAAATATGCGCCAGCGGCAGGTAGGACAGCACGCGATATTCAAACCCCCGGCCCAGCTCGCGCTCTTCATACGCCACTATGCCTTCGCTGGCGCGTGTGGCGCACTCAAAGTTGTGCATCACGCCCTTGGGTGTACCGGTAGAGCCAGAGGTATACATGAGCAGCGCCAAATCGTCGGGCTTTCGCGCCGGCTTGCCTGCCACCGGCTGGGTGCGCGCGATGATCGAATCCCAGGTTTCGTAGCGGGTTTTGGGAGAAAGCGGCAGCGCGATGCACGGCAGCCCGGATGGGATGCCGCTTTGCTGGTTGTCAAATGTATCGAGCTTGCCCACGAACAACAACTTGGCGCCACTGTGCTCCAGCACATAGCGCACGGTGTCTGGCCCCTCGGTGGGGAAGATCGCCACGGTGGTGTAGCCCGCCATCCAGATGGCCAGCTCGGCCATGATGAAGTGCGCTGTGTTCTTGGACAGAATGCCAATGCGCGAGCCGGGCTCAAAACCTTGCGCTTTGAGGTGCGCGGCCATGCGCCGCGCTTGATCCATGGCCTGCGCCCAGGTGTAGGTGGCAACGGCTCCGCCGCCTGTGGGCTGCGTGAAAATCGTCTGGTTGGCCCGGCCGGTTTCGTGCTCGTACACGTAATCCAGCAACAGTTTGCTTGATGATGCCGCCATGAATGACTCCGCTTCTTTGAATTCGACGCGCCGCTAAGGAGAAGAGAATGGGCGCAATTGCGATATGGTACGCAGCGCTTAAGCAAAAGCATCGGGGAAAGCATGAGCCGGGCGAAAAGGTTTTACCCAACTGGTTTGTGTCTTTTGTGGTCAGCCGCTTACTGCATCACGCAATGCGCCTGCGCGCTGAAGCAGGCCTACGCCGGCGCAGCAGCCGCACGGCAAAGGGGCCTAGCGCATTGCGCCACGCATCATGGATGGGATTAAATCAAATACTGTGCTGAGTGTATGCCATTGACTGGATATTTTTTATGATGATAGCGGAATATACCCCATTTGTCGTTATATTCCACCCGCCTGATCGCGCTGCGCAAGCAGGTGATCCCGGTCGATCTGCTGCGCTAGTGCGGCGATGTCGCGCTCACTCACGCCGCAAGCGGCAAAGTGCTCGCGCCAGCCGTTCACCACTTGGGCCACCCCGGCCGCCACCGCCTGCGCGTGCGCCTTGGTGAGCCCGAATGAGGCCGCCTCGGATAAGGCGTTATCAATGCTTGCCTGCGCGCCCAACTTGCCTACGCGCATTTGCTGATACCCGAGCGCCTGGCCCGAGGGCAGCACGTCGTACGCCGGCGCGAGCGTGTAGCGCTGCGGCCCGCTTGCCGAGGATGACGCTGGCGTGACGAGCAGGGCGTGGTTCTTCTCGTGGTCGTCGGTGTTGTCAATCAGGATATTGAACACCATGCGGCGAAACAACTCCTCGCCATGCGCCTTGATCAGGGCCGCATCGCCGCGGCGGCGCAGCAACAACGCAAGCTCGGGGTAACCATAATCCTGCCCCGCCGCACGCAGGGCCACATGCGCGGTGAGCGCATGCAGACGGTGCTTGCCGTGCCGGTCGAAGCGGCGCACCACGATCGCGTGGCCACTGGCGTGGCGCAGCACGCGCGTCTGGCACACCGCAATGCCCGCCTTGGCTGCCAGCGTCATGCTGGCGTGCTCGATCAAAGGGCTGTCGAGATAATCGCCCATCTCGGCAAACTTGATGAGCCACAACTCACCGTCTATCCTAATCAGCGCCTTGGGCCGCGCCCCGCCAAGCGTGGCGCCGGGAGTAACCAGGCGCCGCAAGCGCTCGTCCACCGGCTCACCGGCATCCACCTTGCGCATCACGTCGTGCATGGTCTGTAAATCCTGCACGCCTGGCCAGGCGCCGTGCCAGCGCGGCGCGTATTGCGCGGCCGAAGTGGACACCCCGAGCGCACCAAAGCGCTCGTCGCCGGCGAAGTACAAATATTCCAGCGTGCTCAAGCGCGCAGGCCGGTCCAAAAAGCGGATGACACGCTCGCCCCAGCGGTCGGGCCGGGCGTCGTCCACCGCGCCTGCGGCAGCGTCTTGGGTCACCGGCATGAACTCTCCCGGTTGCAAAGGCAAGTCTTCACTCAGCGCCTCGCCGCCGGCAGCCAGCCAGCTATCGGCGTATTCCAGTGACACACCGCCTGGGTGCACAGCCGTGCGCTGCACCAGCCGCAACGTGCCCACCCAGCGCGGAGCGGCGGGGTTGACCAGCCACCACAAATACAACTCATCCGCCACCCGATAAGCCGTTTGCTGTTGCTTCGATACTGCCGTTGAATCCTGCGGGGGTTTGCTGTTCATCTTTTTTGCTCTGGCAGCGCTGCGCTTTGCTCGCTCGAATTCAGTTTGCGGACTTTGCAGACTTTGCGGCCTTGGGCTGCCCGGGCCGATACCGCGCCTTTGCCTCGCGTATGTCCAGTTGCAAAGCACCCTGGTCTTGCGCGGGGTCGGCCAGTTGCGGCAACGCGTTCACCCGACCCATCAGCCACAAGGCTGTGGCATACACGCCCATGCCCACGCCGGGCTCGCCAGCCTCCATGCGCTGCAATGTGCGCACCGATACCCCAAGCCGCGCGGCCCAGGCGCGCAGCGGCTCTTTGCGGCGGCGGCGGGCGAGCGCCAGGTTCTCGCCCAGTTGCTCGAGCGCGGCCAGCGCCTGCGGTGGCAAAAACTCCAAATGGGTAGACGACTTTGACATGCCATTAAGTATATCAAAAACTTCTATTTGTGCTATTTAATGTCTCAAAATTGATTACTGCTAGCCGCCTGCAACGCCGCCTCAGCGGCCCAGTATGGCCGGCTGGGCTCCACAGCTTGACGCGCAATGCGCTGCGCAGTGCGGTCGCTTGAACATGTCGTCGCGAACTGAGCCCGAGAACGGGAGCAGACATGGCCGCGGGCGCTGGGGCCTCGCCACCGAGCAACCAAGCTTCGCTGCGGCCAGCGCGCTGGCGATCGGTTTATGCAGGGGGAAGCCGCGGGTTGCTGTGTCTATGGTGCTTCAATCGACCGCCGCACAGCGCTTGCAGAAAGCAAGCAAAGCGGATACTGGTCTGCGCGGGTGGCGGCCGGAACGAGAACTCGGCCCGGGCCAATGCTACGCGCTTCTGCCAAGCCGGTATGGCGCCTGGGGGCAGTTGTCGCGTTACTCGCACCGTGTGCAGGTAAAGCGCGGCAGATTTGCGCCTCTTACACATCACCACCCCACTCCATCCCAAGGTGGCCTGCGTAAGCAGCACGCTCAAACATCAATATTCGCCGCCCTCAGCGCATTGCCTTCGATGAACATGCGGCGCGGCTCGACGTCGTCGCCCATGAGCGTGGTGAACAC
>CAYSMM010000068.1:0-9680 GCA_964432095.1 uncultured Burkholderiaceae bacterium
CGCCGCGTTCGAGGCCTACTTCAAGGCACAGAACATGTTTGGCATACCCAAGTCGGGTGAGCTCAACTACACCAAGATCGTCAAGCTCGATTTGGGTACCGTTGCACCTTCGCTGGCCGGCCCCAAGCGCCCGCAAGACCGTATCGAAATTACATATCTGGCCAGCAAGTTCACCGAGCTTTACAGCGCCCCTACCGACAAAGGCGGCTTCAACCAGCCCGCGGCAAAACTCAACCAAACCTTTACCACCAGCAACGGCGTGGATGTGAAAAACGGCGATGTGTTGATCGCGGCCATCACGAGTTGTACCAACACCAGCAATCCCAGCGTGCTGCTGGCCGCAGGCCTGCTGGCCAAGAAGGCCGTTGAGGCGGGCCTGAAGGTCAAACCGCACATCAAAACCTCGCTAGCGCCAGGCTCGCGCATCGTCACCGAGTATCTTGAGAAGACCGGGCTGTTGCCCTACCTCGAGAAGCTCGGCTTTGCAGTCGCCGCCTATGGCTGCACCACCTGCATTGGCAACGCCGGTGATTTGACGCCCGAGCTGAATGACGTGATTCAAAAGAACGATCTCATCACAGCCGCGGTGCTATCGGGCAACCGCAACTTCGAGGCCCGCATTCACCCCAACCTCAAAGCCAACTTCCTGGCTTCGCCGCCACTGGTGGTAGCTTACGCGATTGCAGGTAATGTGACGGTTGATCTGATGACGCAGCCCGTGGGCAAAGGCAAGGGCGGTAAAGACGTATACCTGGGCGACATCTGGCCTTCCAGCGACGAGGTGTACAAGCTGCTCAAGCACGCCATGGATCCGAAAGCCTTCAAGGCCAACTACGAGAAAGTGGCCAAACAGCCGGGCAGACTGTGGGAAGGCATCAAGGGCACCAAGGGGCAGGTATATGACTGGCCCGCCAGCACCTACATCGCCGAGCCGCCGTTCTTCCAAGGCTTTCACATGGAGCCCAAGCATGATCTGGCCGGGGTGAGCGCCGCGCGTGCACTCGGCGTGTTTGGCGACTCCATCACCACCGACCACATCTCACCAGCAGGCAGCATCAAGGACACCTCACCTGCTGGCAAGTGGCTGCTGGAAAACGGCGTCATCAAGGCCGACTTCAACAGCTACGGCGCGCGCCGCGGCAACCACGACGTGATGATGCGCGGCACCTTTGCCAACGTACGCATCAAAAACCTGATGATTCCGGCCAACGCCGACGGCTCGCGCGTGGAAGGCGGCATCACTATCCACCAGCCCAGTGGTGAGCAAATGTCGATTTACGATGCCGCCATGCGATACATCAAGGACGGCGTACCTACCATCGTGTTTGGCGGCGAGGAGTACGGCACCGGTTCGTCACGCGACTGGGCAGCCAAAGGCACGCAGTTGCTGGGCGTGAAGGCCGTGATCGCACGCAGCTTTGAGCGCATCCACCGCAGCAATCTGGTGGGCATGGGCGTGCTGCCGCTGCAGTTCATGCCGGGTGAGAGCGCAGAGTCGCTCGGCATCAAGGGCGATGAGCAGTTCGACATCGAGATCGAAGGTGAGTTACGCCCGCAGATGGATGTGACGCTCATCGTCTTTGGCAAAGACGGCGAAAAGCAAATTCCGCTGAAGCTGCGCATCGACACCCCCATCGAGGTGGATTACTACAAGCACGGCGGCATCTTGCCGTATGTGTTGCGCCAGCTGCTCGCCGCCTAAGTCAAGCGACGCACTGACACACAGCCGCGCCTTGAGCGCGGCTTTTTCATTGCGGTGCTGTCGTCCGTGTCCCCCAAGTGCGGTATAGGCGTACGGCGGTTGGCGGCATACAGTAATTGCAATCACCGTGAGGAGCTTGCCATGGCACTAACAAGCGCACGCGTTGTTGCTGGTTGGGAGATGCTCAACATTACCGACCACGACATCAACCCGCCAGACTTCCACTGGCTCATGCTGGCCGAAGGCGACTCGTGGTTCTCGCTCGGCTCAATTCTCGGCAATAACCTCATCAATCAATTGCAATTTCAGCACAGCGTGCTGATCGCACATACCGCCATGCCCGGCGACACCATGGAGCACATGGCCGACTGGTGGAGCGATGCCACGCTCAGCCGCCTGGTGAAGGGGCCGCAGGCCTGGGCCTTCGACGCCGTGCTGCTATCGGGCGGCGGCAACGACTTGATCGATGCCATCGATGCCAAGTTTGCCGGGCAGCGCCTGCTCAAGAAGTTTGCAGCCACCGATGCGCCACCGCAAACGCCTGAAGACTGCGTGCAAGCAGGTCAATGGCAGCGCTTCGAGGCTTACCTGCGCGAGAACTTCCGCTTGTTTTCTCAACTGTTGGCGACGAGCCAGCTCAACAAGCAAACACCCGTGTTCCTGCACACCTACGACGTGCCCACGCCCAACCATGCGCCCGCGACGCCGTTTGGCAAAGCCTGGCTGCTGCCTGCGCTCCAAGCGCACAACATCCCGCCCGCATTGCACCAGCCGCTCACCGATCACTTGTTCAAAAAACTCGGCGACGTGATCCGCACGCTTGGGTTGGCTAACTTTCACGTCATCGACACCGCCGGTACACTCGTGCCCGCAGACAGCGGCGCAACCGGCGACAGCAACGACTGGCTCAATGAGATTCACCCTAATGCAGGCGGCTATGCCAAGCTCGCGGAGCGCTGGCGGCAGAAAATCGAGGCCGTGCTCGCCTGATCACACTCGGCGGCGCTGAGTTAGGATGTGCGCATGAACACTCGACGACAATCGCGCAGACGCTGCCTCGCGCAGTTAGCCCTGGCAACCGCTGCCGCATTCAGTATTACAGCCCTGCCCGGCTGTGCCGCGCTCAGCCCCAAGAAAGCTCCCATGACCATCACCACCGCAAGCGGACTGAAGTACATCGACGACATCGAGGGCAGCGGCGCCGCGGCCGCACCAGGCCAAACCGTCACCGTGCATTACACCGGCTGGCTGTACGACGAAACCAAACCCGGCAACAAGGGCACCAAGTTTGACAGCAGCAAAGACCGCAACGACCCGTTCAAGTTTCCGCTCGGCGCTGGCCGTGTCATCAAAGGCTGGGACGAAGGCGTGGCCGGTATGAAGATCGGCGGCAAACGCACGCTGATCATTCCGCCCGAACTGGGCTACGGCGCACGCGGCGCAGGCGGCGTGATCCCGCCCAACGCCACGCTGATATTCGAGGTGGAGCTGCTCGGCATTTGACGCCCGGCACCCAGGGTTCAGGCCCAGGCCTTAGCCTGCGCTCAGGCCAATCCAGGCTTGAGCTGAAGGATTTCCGGATCCTTGCAGTGATACCTGCTGGCTCTTCATGTATGCGTGCGACGCGCGCGATAATCCATCCATCATTCAGATATTTGCCACCATGAGCACGAACCCCTTACTCGATTTCTCCGGTCTCACCCGCTACAGCGACATCACGCCGTCGCACGTAACACCGGCCGTCGACGCGCTACTGTCGCAAGCCGAGATGGCGCTGAGCATGGCCACGCTGGACACAACACCTGCCACCTGGGCCGACGTTGTTGCCCCCATAGATGATGCGATCGACAAGCTCGGCCGCGCCTGGGGCGCAGTGGGCCACCTGCATTCGGTGGTGGACACACCGGAGCTACGGGCCACCTACACCGACAACCTGCCCAAGGTCACGGCGCTGTACACCAAACTGGGCAGCGACGAAAAGCTTTATGCCAAGTACGAGGCGATTCGCGCCAGCAGCGCGTTTGCACAACTCAGCGCCGAGCAGCAGCGCGCAACCGAGCTGGCCTTGCGCAACTTTCGCCTCGGCGGTGCAGCGCTCAAGGGCGAGGCCAAGGTACGCCATGCGCAGATCAAGGACGAGCAGGCGCGGCTGCAACAGCAATTTGACGAGCATGTGATGGACGCCACCGATGCGTTCGCCTATTACGCAGCGGCTGATGAGGTGAAAGGCATTCCGGCAGACGTGCTGCAAGGCATGGCCGATGCGGCCAAGTCCGACGGCCAGGACGGCCGCTACAAAATCACCCTGCACCAGCCCAGCTACGTGCCAGTGATGCAGTACGCGCACAGCAGCGCGCTGCGCGAGCGGGTGTACCGCGCTTACGCCACACGTGCGAGCGACCTAGCCGGCAACGACAAACTCGACAACTCGGCCCTGATTCCGCCGCTGCTCAAGCTGCGCGACGAGGAAGCCCGGCTGATCGGGTTTGACAGCTTCGCTGCGTTTTCGCTTGCCCCCAAGATGGCCGACTCTCCCGAGCAGGTGATTGGCTTCGTGCGCGACATGGCCGCGCGTGCCAAACCCCATGCCTTGCTCGACATGGACACGCTGCGCGAATTTGCCAGGCGCGAGCTGAACATCGCCACGCTCAACGCATGGGACATTGCATTTGCCAGCGAGCGGCTGCGCGAGCAGCGCTTTGCCTACAGCGAGCAAGAGGTCAAGCAGTACTTCACTGAGGGTAAGGTAGTAGCTGGGCTGTTCAAGATTGTCGAAACCCTATTTGGCGTACACATCAAGCCCGATACCGCGCCGACCTGGCACCCCGACGTGCGCTTTTACCGCGTTGAATCGCAAACCGGCATGCTGATCGGCCAGTTCTACTTTGATTTGTATGCACGCACGGGCAAGCGCCCCGGTGCGTGGATGGATATTGCGCGTAACCGCTGGTTTGCTACAGGCAAACAGCAGACACCCGTCGCGTGGCTCACCTGCAACTTCGCCTCACCCGTTGGCGGCAAGCCAGCGCTGCTGACGCATGACGACGTGATCACACTGTTCCACGAGTTTGGCCACGGGCTGCACCTCTTGCTGACGCAGACCGACGAGCCTGCAGTCGGCATGTCCACCATCGAGTGGGACGCAGTGGAGTTGCCCAGCCAGTTCATGGAGAACTTCTGCTGGGAGTGGGACGTGGTCAAGCACATGACAGCGCATGTCGACACCGGTGCGCAGTTGCCGCGTGAGCTGTTCGACAAAATGCTTGCCGCCAAGAACTTCCAGATCGGCATGGGCTGCGTGCGGCAAATGGAATTTGCGCTGTTCGACATGCGCCTGCATCATGAATCGTTGCCACGCGATGCGCAAACCGTGCAACGTGTGCTCGACGAGGTGCGAGCAGAGGTGGCAGTGGTGCCCTACCCACACTACCACCGCTTGCAAACCAGCTTCTCGCACCTGTTTGCGAGCGGCTATGCGGCCGGCTACTACAGCTACAAATGGGCTGAGGTGTTGAGCGCCGATGCCTATGCTGCATTTGAGGAGGCCGGCAACGACGAAGCACTACGCAAGAGTGTGGGCGCACGTTACCGCGACGAGATTCTGGGCGCAGGTGCACGCCGCCCGGCCATCGACAGCTTCAAGGCCTTCCGTGGCCGCGCACCGAGCATCGATGCGCTGTTGCGACATCAGGGCATTGATCGCGCACCGCAACAGCCTGCTTAGCCCAAATCAATGTTACTCCGTAGAGTGTATTGCCGTTACTGGTTACTAATAAACCAGTAACGTCTATTTACTCTAGGCAGTAATATCAATGCAGCGCGGCGTAGATCAGATCTGCCAGCTCGGGTGAGATGCCCTCGACACTTGCCAGGTCTTCAACGCTGGCAGCAGCCACGCCGCGAATGCCGCCAAAGCGGGCCAGCAGTTTTGCGCGTTTCTTGGGGCCAACGCCATCGATCTCCTCCAGCCGCGACTGCCCCGTGCGCGCTTTCGCACGCGCGGCGCGCATGCCGGTGATGGCAAAGCGGTGCGCCTCGTCGCGGATTTGTGCAATCAACATCAGCGCGGCGCTGTCCTTGCCCAGATAGAGCTTCTCCCGGCCATCGGCAAACACCAGTTCCTCCAGCCCCACCTTGCGGCCCTCGCCTTTCTCCACACCCACGATACGTGATACATCCAGACCCAACTCGGTGAACACCGAACGCGCCATCTCCACCTGACCTTTGCCGCCATCGATGAGAACGATATCGGGCATCACACCCAAGGTCGCCTCACCCGCTTCGGCTACTTTCTCGTAGCGCCGCATCAGCACCTGGCGCATGGCGGCGTAGTCATCGCCCGCTGTAATGCCCTTGATGTTGTAGCTGCGGTATTCGCTGCGCTGCATCTTGTGGTGATGAAACACCACCGCGCTAGCCTTGGTGGCCTCACCTGCTGTATGGCTGATATCAAAGCACTCGATGCGCAGGGCATCGAGATCGTGCACCTCCACCTGCAAGGCATCGGCCAGCGCACGCGTACGTGCCTGCTGCGAGCCCTCTTCTGAAAGCAGCCGTGCCAGCGAAAGACCGGCGCCCTTCTCGGCCATCTCCAGCCAGCGGCGGCGCTCTTCGCGTGGCTGAGTGAGCACACTGACCTTGGTGCCCCGCTGCTCGCACAATGCGCTGATCAGCGTCTCGTCCACCGGCACGCTCACAATCATCACGGGAGGTACTGCGCACTCGAGGTAGTGCTGCGCGATGAAGGCCTCCAGCACTTTCTGCTCGATCGGCGCTGCCGACGCTGGGTCGCCCATCTCGCTGAACTCGCTTTGCACAAGCGCACGCGCGTCATCCACATGCGAGGGAAAGTAGGCCTTGTCACCCAGGTGCCGGCCGCCGCGCACCAGGCCGAGGTTGACGCATGCGCGGCCGCCCTCCACCTTCACGGCCAGAATATCGGCATCGGTATCGCCGCCGACCTCAACACTTTGCTGGTGCAGCACCTTGGAAAGCGAGGTGATCTTGTTGCGCAACTCGGCGGCCTTCTCAAATTCCAGCAGCGCGGCGTGCGTGTGCATCTTTTGCTCAAACTCACCGAGCACCTCGCGGGTTTTGCCCTGCAGGAAGCGCGCGGCGTCCTGCACGTCCTGCGCGTAGTCACTCGCACTGATATAGCCCACGCACGGCGCGCTGCAACGCTTGATCTGATGCAGCAGGCAGGGCCGGGTGCGGTTGGCAAACACGGTGTCCTCGCAGGTGCGAAGCTGAAACACCTTTTGCAGAATCTGAATCGTGTCCTTCACCGCCCATGCGTTGGGGTAAGGGCCGAAGTACTGATGCTTCTTGTCAATCGCCCCACGGTAGTAGGCCATCCTGGGGAAGGACGATGCTTGCGGTGCAACGGCTGGCTCGGATGACGCAACCGCGCAGGTAATCTTGAGCAGCGGGTAGCTCTTGTCGTCACGAAACAAGATGTTGAATCGCGGGCTCAAGGTTTTGATGAGGTTGTTCTCAAGCAGCAGCGCCTCAGCCTCGCTGCGCGTGACGGTGGTTTCGATGCGCACGATGCGGCTGACCATGTGGCCGATGCGCGTGCCGTCGTGCGTGCGCGTGAAGTAGCTCGACACACGTTTTTTCAAATCTCGCGCCTTGCCCACATACAGCACCGTGCCGTCAGCCGCAAAGTAGCGATACACCCCCGGCAGGTTGGGCAGGGCTGCGACAATCGCTTTCAGGCGGTCTTCTACAGTGAGGCTGGTATCACTCATCATCAAACTGAAATTCAAATTCACTCCCGTCATTGCTGCGAAAACGGGAATGCAGGCTCGTGAGCACAATATTCGCATTATGAATTGGCACATCTTCTGCCATGTCATCGACAACCTGGGCGACGCCGGCGTGTGCTGGCGGCTGGCCGCCGCGCTGGTGCGTGGTGGCCTCGACCGTGTCACGCTGTGGATAGACCAGCCGCAAACACTCGATGGCTTGTGCCCTCCTGCGCAACGGCCTGCGGCCATTGAAGTGCGCCGCTGGCAGCCGGGTGACGACGCCAGCCCCCGGCTGAGCAACGCTGCGGACGCGCCGGACGTGTTGATAGAAGCATTCGGATGCCATATCCCCCAACAGTATCAAGCTGATATTGCCATTCATAAACCAGAAACGGCATGGGTGAACCTGGAGTATCTGAGTGCAGAGTCTTACGTCAAACGCTCTCACGGCCTGCCCTCGCCCGTCCTGAATGGCCCCGCCAAGGGTTTGACGAAATGGTTTTTTTACCCCGGCTTTGAGCCCGGCACCGGTGGCCTGCTGATCGGCGATGCGCCGGCGCTGTGTGAGGCACGCACTCCAGCCGAGGCTTTGGTTTTCAGCTACGAAACCCAAGCGTTGCAAGCAGCCTGTGAGGGCTTGATCGCCAGCGGTATGCGCCCAGTGCTCGCGGGCGGCCGCACGCAGGCGTGGATGCGCGAGCATGCTCCTGAGTTGCTGCCGGCATGCCGCATCGCGTCATTTGAGCCACACACCGCATTTGACGCGCTGCTGGCAGGCAGCCGGATCAACATCGTGCGCGGCGAGGATTCATTCGTTCGCGCGCAGCTTGCAGGGCGGCCGTTCGTATGGCACATCTACCCGCAAGACGATGGCGCGCACTGGCCCAAACTGCAGGCCTTCATGGATTTGTACTGTGCGAACCTCGCTGCTCCAGCGGCTGATGCGCTGGCGCAGGCATGGATGGGCTTCAACCGCGGCACTCTGACCGCTGAACAGTGGCAGGGATTCCTGGAACAACTGCCCAGGCTGCAGGCCCACGCGCAGGAGTGGCGCACCAAGCTACTGACCGTAGGCTCCCGTGATGGCGCAGCGGGCGATTTGAGTGCAAACCTCAGGGCATTTGCGCTTTCCAAGCTGGCGCCTCGTCCGGACGAACCGCTACAATAGAGAGCTTTTGCGAGGTTTGAGCAGTGCGCTGCGCCGCTCGCCCGCAGCTCGCGCCGTATCTGCCCCCAACCCTCGCAGAACGTCGCGCACATTCAATTGGTAACCGAAGCTATGAAACTCGCTCAAGAAATCCGCGCTGGCAACGTCATCATGCAAGGCAAAGACCCGATGGTCGTGCAGAAAACCGAATACTCCCGCGGCGGTCGAGGCGCGGCCACCGTACGCATCAAGATGAAGAACCTGCTCAACGGCGGCGGTGCCGAGGTGGTGTTCAAAGCCGACGACAAGATGGATCTCATCATCCTCGACAAAAAAGACTGCACCTACAGCTATTTTGCCGACCCGATGTACGTCTTCATGGATGCCGACTACAACCAGTATGAAGTCGAAGCCGAGAACATGGGCTCAGCGGTTGATTACCTCGAAGACGGCATGCCAGTGGAAGTGACCTTCTACGAGGGTAAGGCCATCAGCGTAGAAATGCCGACTACCATCGTGCGCGAGATTGTCTACACCGAGCCGGCGGTCAAAGGTGACACCTCCGGCAAGGTACTCAAGCCCGCCAAGCTGGCCACCGGCAAAGAGATCATGGTGCCCATCTTCGTTGCGCAAGGCGACAAGATCGAGATCGACACCCGCACCGACGAGTATCGCAGCCGCGTGTAAGCCTGCCTCGATGCCGCGAATGGTAGCGTCAGACCACAAAGCGCTCTACATGAGCGCTTTTTTATTGTCACGCTCAACATAACGGTAGCCTGTTTGCAGCATTTATTATACTCAATAGAGTGTATTGCCTTTGCTGCTATTCAATAATAGATGAAAGCTGCAATCTCCTAGCAGTAATATGTCCTGAGGCTAATCCGCAAGCTGTTAGCCAGAACACGAACGCCACCCCTGCTGCAGCGCCGAGGCTGCCGAATACCAGCGGCATCACAGCACTGCTCATGTTGAGCAACGTCAGACGCAAGCCCAGCGCCTCGCCATGGCGATGCTCGGGCGTCATGTGGTGCAGCGCTGACAGCACCATGGGCTGCACCGAGCCCAGCGCCAACCCGAGAGC
>CAYSMM010000069.1:0-9612 GCA_964432095.1 uncultured Burkholderiaceae bacterium
CGTGTGGATTGATTTCAAGAGCCCGATCTCCGACGTGCAATACCGCCGCCTGGTGTTCGCGCAAGACATTGGCGGCGCCATCAAAGGAGCAGTTCGGGCCGACTACTTCTGGGGCTTCGGCCAGCAGGCTGGTGAGCTCGCCGCCAAAACGCGCTTTGCACCTGGCCGCATGTGGGTGCTGCTGCCCAAGGGTTGATGCGTAGCATGGGTCCCGTCGGTGTCATCGGCGTGGGCAACATGGGTTTGGCGCTGGCGCAAAACCTTCTCGACAAAAACTTTTCGGTTCATGTACGCGATGTGATTGCCGCGCGCGAGCAGGTCGCGCGGCAGGCGGGCGCTCAGGTGCATGCCTCGCCGGCGGCACTCGCAGCCGAATGCGAAATCATCATCGTCTGCGTGGTGGATGCACTGCAAACCGAGGAAGTGCTGTTTGGCGGTGAGGGCGTCATCGCAGCCGTGCGCAAGCCTGCAGCGGTGATGCTGTGCCCCACGATTGCGCCCGCGGACACCGAGCGTTTTGCTACACAGCTGGCCGTACACGGCATGGCCTGCATGGACGCGCCTATGAGCGGCGGGCCCATACGTGCCCGAGAAGGCAGCATGAGCCTGATGGTGGCGTGCGACGATGCAACGTACGCGCGCTATGAGCCATTGCTCAACGCAATGTCCAGCCGTTTGTTTCGCATCGGCACGCGAATCGGTGACGGCGCACGCACCAAGCTCGTCAACAACCTGCTGGCCACCATCAATCTGGCGGGTGCTGCGGAGTGCCTGGCGCTGGCGCAACGGCTGGGCCTGGATGCAAACACAACGCAGCGCGTGATTGATCAGTCCAGCGGTCAAAGCTGGATTGGCAGCGACCGCATGCATCGCGCCCTGCGTAGCGATGCCACAGCGCTGGCGCACATGAGCCTGTTGGCCAAAGACAGCGCGCTGGCGCTGCAGGCCGCCGCGGCCGCTCAGACAAGCCCGCCAGAGCTGGGCCGCGTGGCGGCACATCTGTTTGCGCAAGCCTGCAAGGACGGTTTGACCGCCGAGGACGACTCCGCGCTGCTGCGCTGGCTCAGCGCACAGAAAGAGTCTTGACGAGACTCTAAGTATGTTATTACTGCCCTATCTATATTGCATTGTCTGGCAATCTACTCTCATTTTCATCAAAAAACTCCCGCTAGTATTAACTCCGTTAAGTCACTCCACCCCGCCGGTATTCAGGCTTTACGCTTCTACAATAGCGTCATGAAGATCACCGACCCCGCCATCGAGCGCCTGGCCACGGCGCGCCAACTGCTGCTTGAGCCTTACGGCCTGGACGAAGCGAAGCTGCAAAGCGCGCTCGCCGAGATTCACCGCCACAAAGTGGATTACGCCGATTTGTATTTTCAGTACACCCGCAGCGAAGGCTGGGCGCTGGAAGAAGGCATCGTCAAGTCCGGCAGCTTTGGCATAGACCAAGGCGTGGGCGTGCGTGCCGTCGTCGGCGACAAAACCGCGTTTGCCTACAGCGACGATATCTCCGAGTCCGCGCTACTGGACGCCGCACGAACGGTGCGCGGTATTGCGGCACAAGGTGCGGGCCGCGTGAAAGTGGGCGGCAAGCCACGCGGCGCAGCGGTGAAGGCGCTGTACGGCAACCTCGACCCGCTTGGCGCGCTCGACAGCGACGCCAAGGTTGCACTGCTGCAGAAAGTGGACCGGCTCGCGCGCGCCAAAGACCCACGCGTGAAACAGGTGATGGCGAGCCTGGGCGGCGAGTATGACGTGGTGCTTGTGGCGCGCAGCGACGGCGTGATCGCCGCCGACGTGCGGCCGCTGGTGCGCTTGAGCGTCACCGTCATTGCCGAGCAAACCGTGGCTGGCGAGCTTCGCCGCGAGGTGGGCAGTGGCGGCGGCGGCGGGCGTTACGCGCTCTCGCATTTCAACAGCGGCCTGATCGAGCAATATGTGAACGACGCGGTGCATGCCGCGCTCGTCAACCTGGAGTCGCGCCCCGCGCCTGCCGGCGAGATGACGGTAGTGCTCGGCAGCGGCTGGCCGGGCGTGTTGCTGCACGAGGCCGTGGGCCACGGGCTGGAGGGCGACTTCAACCGCAAGGGCTCCAGCGTGTTTGCCGACCGCATCGGCAAGCGCGTGGCCAGCAAAGGCGTCACCGTGCTGGACGACGGCACACTTGCCGACCGGCGCGGCTCGCTCAACATCGATGATGAGGGCAACCCCACGCAGCGCAATGTGTTGATCGAAGACGGCATCTTGCGCGGCTACATTCAAGACTCGATGAATGCACGGCTGATGAAAGTGCCGCCCACCGGCAACGGCCGGCGCGAAAGCTACGCACACACCACCATGCCGCGCATGACCAACACCTATATGCTGTCGGGCGAGCACACCAAGGACGAGATCGTCGCCTCGCTCGACCGCGGCCTGTACGCCATCAATTTCGGCGGCGGACAGGTGGACATCACCAGCGGCAAGTTCGTGTTCTCAGCCAGCGAGGCGTACTGGGTCGAGGGCGGCAAGATTCAATATCCCGTCAAGGGCGCGACACTCATCGGCAACGGGCCCGACGCTCTGACCCGCGTGACCATGATTGGCAACGACCTGCAGCTCGACACCGGCGTGGGCACCTGCGGCAAAGAGGGGCAAAGCGTACCCGTCGGCGTCGGCCAGCCTACCTTGCGCATAGAGCAGATGACTGTGGGTGGTACGGCGTAGCTTCTACTGATGCTGAAAACACATTCCTGATTCACAGCTGAGCGCGTTCATCTGTCAAACTGAGCTAAAACTAAGAACTGCCTGCGAACGAATATAACGTTTCTACTTTTTCCACATCCCGCACGTCCAGTCGGCTTCGATGAAGCGCCGCACAGATTTGATTCATGGCTAATACGTCATGCTGCGTGAGATCTCTTGAACCAAAGGTAATATACCGCAAACTATCTGACAGTAACCATCCGGCGAGACTTGCATCAATACGCCCCGATTTATAGAGTTCCCAGAACCTCTCATCACGAAGGATGCGGTTGCGGTCAACATCGAAACGTAGTTTGAAGTAACTTGAAGGTAAGCTGCCTAAAAACTCTAACCTCAAGCACATATCCGTAGCATAGGCTACCGTCTCATTAGAAAGAATGTCGTCGTGCGTTTGGTACTTCTTCCACCAGACCATGTGTGCAAGTTCATGTATAACCATCTGTGCTACCGCACTCGCCCAGCCTCGAGCCAAACCGCAATCTGTGTTGGTCGCCTCAGGAATTGCTTTCATGGTGTACATCGTCAATCCCTCAACGCTGTCGGCCATAGATGCTTCACTGAACATGACGAGACGTCCGTGGCCGGCTATTCGAACAACTACCGTTGGATAACGATTAATTCCCGTCCACTGCGGTAAGCGCTTGTCCGCAATTGCCAGTGCCCTGTAGATGAGCTGCTGCGGGGTTTCGCATGAACTTAAAGCAGAAGTCAGGTATTGATTAATCTGTACCTGATCTTGGCTGGCAACCTCGAAGCGAACCTGAAGATTTGTCAGTGGTGCGCGCCCCCACTCAATCCAAGACACAGATAGTTCAGGCTGCGGGCCGGGTGTGGCAGCAGCAGACCGAAGTACTAAATCATCACCAACCCGGTACAGATGTTTAGGATTTACGTCGAATGGCAGGGACTCTATGGCCCGCGTCATGTAGTATCGATCCCATGAGGCGCATCCCAGCACGAGTGTGGACATAAGGATGGCCAGCAACAAGCTGGCCATGCGCACTCGAAGATTAGTTAAGACTTCCACCAGGTTTCCGCACCACAAATGTATTTGATGACCTAGCGAGGGTCACCCCGTTATGTACGACCGCTCGATTGATTGTTACTGTTTGCCCAGGTGTTACTGTGTAGGGAAGAACCGCTTCAATTTCCACATCATTCGCACTAGGATACTGTCTGACCCAAGCATTGACCACCGCTGGCTGTGAAAATATGACCTCAGTTCCATTACGAATCCAGTTAAATGCATTACTTGCGATAACTGCGCCGTTCTGATACAGAGTTACAGTGGCCGTGCCGCTGTTGGTTGAAAGCGGAACACTTGATCCTGCAATGCTAAATTTTGAGAGAGTTGCATCGTAGTTATTGGGATTCAACCCGCTGTACTGCGCTAACAGGCCTCGCGGCAATAAACTTGCTCCAGCGAGTTGGTTGTCTAGAGTGCTAGTCCGCGTACGTTCATTGCACCCTAACCCCTTACAACCGTAAGGTTCTATTTTACAACCCGAGACCATCAAAGACACTAGACCTGCAACTAACAGCAAAAACATTCGAGCACTACGCTACATCATCGTCTCCTTTGACTTGGTTAATGAGCATAGGTACCTTAACCCCCCCCCAAGAAAGTCAACTTAAGATTTGTATCGTGATGTTGCTCTAACTGATATGTCTTTATGACATACGTTAGCGCTGGTTTCGAAGACCACGAAAGTTCCAGTGTTTAACCGCGAAGGAGCTGGCATGCCACGCATTCCATTTGCAGCCATTGCTGTGATGGCTGCTATTTCAACCGCTGCTTTGGCTATGGTTTTGGCTTGGGCCGAGGCCGCGCATGCCACGCAAACCCAAGCCCCTGCACCCACTCAAATTGCACCAGCGTTGAAGGTGGATGTTGTTGCCAGCGGCCTGCGCAACCCGTGGGGCATCGCGTTCATAAATGCCGACAAGGCGCTGGTCACGGAGCGCAGCGGCCAGTTGCGGCTGCTCAGCAAAAGCGGCGCGGCGTGGCAACTGAGTGCGCCCATCGCCGGTGTGCCTGCGGTGCAGGCGCAGGGCCAGGGCGGCTTGCTGGATGTGGCGCTCGATCCGCAGTTCGCCAGCAATCGTCTGGTTTACCTGAGCTACGCCGAGCCGCGCAGCGACGGCGCAGGTACGAGCGTGGCGCGTGCACGCCTGAGCGCAGACGAGCGCACGCTCGAGAACCTGCAGGTGATTTTTCGCCAGCAACCGTCGGCACGCGGCGGGCTGCATTTCGGCTCTCGCCTGGTGTTCGGGCGCGATAGCACGCTGTTCGTCGCGTTGGGCGAGCGCTACGACAAAGACAAATCGCAAGACCTGAATACGCACTTCGGCAAGGTGGTGCGCATTCACGCCGACGGCAGCGTGCCCAAAGACAACCCCTTCGTAAGCCGCAAAGACGCGCTGCCCGAGGTGTGGAGCTACGGCCACCGCAACATTCAAAGTGCGGCGCTGCATCCGCAAACCGGCAAGCTGTGGACGGTGGAACACGGCGCGCGCGGCGGTGACGAGATCAACGTGCCGCAAGCCGGCAAGAATTACGGCTGGCCCATCATCACCTACGGCCGCGACTACAGCATGCTGCCGATTGGCGAAGGCACGGCCAAGCCGGGGCTGGAGCAGCCGCTGTATTACTGGGATCCGTCGATTGCGCCTGCAGGCATGGCGTTTTACACCGCCGATCTGATTCCCGCATTCAAGGGCAACCTGTTTGTGGGCGCGTTGCGCGGCGAGCATTTGGCGCGGCTGATTCTTGACGGCGAAAAGGTGGTGGCCGAGGAGAAGCTGCTGGTCGGTCGCAATGAGCGCTACCGCGATGTACGCCAGGGGCCCGACGGCGCGCTGTGGCTGTTGGTGGACGCAAGCGACGGCAAGGTGCTGCGCGTGACGCAGTAACTCACTGCGCAGGCGCATGCCGCCGCGCTACACTGCACCTTTGACAAGCGTTGGGAGCTCTCGATGCAGGTGCTGATCGTGGAAGACAACCCCGCGGCGCGGGAACACCTAAGCCGCATCGCGCAGGCCACATTCGGTGGCAGCGCCGCCATCTCGACGGCCGGCGACCTGGAGCAGGCACGCCAGCAACTGGCCAGCAAAACCTTCGGGCTGCTGCTGCTTGATCTGGAGTTGCCCGACGGCAGCGGGCTCGACCTGCTCAAAGAGTTGCAGCATCTGCAATGCACCAAGATCATCACCACGCTGTACAGCGACGATCAGCATCTGTTCCCCGCGCTGCAGCTCGGCGCCGACGGCTACCTGCTCAAAGAGGACGCGGCCGAAGTGCTGACGGAGGAGTTGCGTAAGATCATGCACGGCGAGCCGCCGTTGTCGCCCGCGATTGCCAAGCGCTTGCTGTCGCACTTTCGCGCGCCCGTGGCACCCGAATCACTGCCCGGAATTGCGCCAGACAGCATTCTGGAAGAGCCCAAGATCAAACTGTCGCCACGCGAAGGCGAGGTGCTGCTGTTCTTGAGCAAAGGGCTCACCGCACGCGAGATTGCCGATCTGCTCAACATCAAATGGTTCACGGTCAACGATCACATCAAGTCGATCTATCGCAAGCTCAATGTGTCGAGCCGCGCAGAGGCTGCTGTAATAGCGGCAAAACAGGGATTACTGTAAACAGTAACTAGCTATTACTGGTTAATATGTCTTCATATCTCGAAGACACTCATAAGAGTATTAAGTCTTTCAACCCCGATGCGACGATCCGCCGTCGCGCGGTATACGCCTCCACGCGCCGCGGCCGCTTGATCGCAGTGGTGGTGATACTGCTGGCGTTGTCGCTGCTGACTGCCATTGTGCAGCGCCTGATCGAGAGCCGCACCGCGCCGGTGGTGTGGAAGCTTACCTCGGGTAGCGAGCAACGCCTGGTGATTGCACGCTCGGCTGAACCGGCGCTGGCACGCGCAACCGACAAGCCCGTAAGTGGCTTTTCTACGCCAGGCAGCACAGTCGTGACGATTACGCCTGCGCTCACGGTGCAGGCGCCGCGCTGGATTTTCACAGTTGAGCAACGCGAGCGCTACTTCGCGCAACACGCGGCGTTGTCGCAAGTGATGAGCGGTGAGCGACTGCGAATTCACTTCAGCGACGGCAGCACCCTGGATGCGCCGCTGGAGCCGCGCGGCCTGGGTGGTATCGGGGTGTTATTCTGGCTTTCGGCGCTGATCGGCCTGGCGCTGGTGACGATTGCGGCGGTAAACATGAGCACTCAACCGACTGTGACCAATGGCCTTTTCGTGCTGGCCAGCGTGTGCATCGCAGGCGGCCTGTGGTTGGTGGCGTTGGACGCGTCGCGCGGCCTGACCTGGCCGGCCGGCATGCCGCGTGCCGCGTTCGTACTGTCGCAGTGGGCCGACCTCATCGGCGCGGCTGCGATGTTTGCGGCTGCGGCACGCTACCCCGTGCTCACGTGGATGGGTCGTAACTGGCCGCTGCCCCTGGCACTGGCGGCAGCGGTCGGCGTGGTGACGCTGTGGACGCAGCTCAACACCGGCTGGGCGCTGGCCTGGATTGCGACACTGGCCTACTGCGTGGGTGTGGCCGCCTTGATGATCTGGGCGCAGCGCACACAACCCAACCCTGCGGCGTATGTGCTGTCGCGCTGGGCGCTTGCGGTGCTTGCAGGCGCAGTGGTGATGGCTGCAGTCATCTGGGCGCTGCCCACCGTGCTGCCGCTGCGCCAGCAATACTCGCTGGACGCAGAGCTGTTCTGGCGCACGCTGATGGTGGCCTTGCTGTGCGGCATTCCGTTCTTGTCGCGTACGCAGTATTTATTTCGTCAGCTGCTGCTATTGTTGTTGGTCAGCGCGGTCGTGGTCGCTCTGGATGTGGCCTTCATCAGCTTCTTCAGCTTCAACCAGCAAACCTCGCTCATCGTTGCGCTGCTGGTGAGCTTCTGGCTTTATTTGCCAGTGCGACAGTTCGTGCTGTCGCGCTGGCTGGTGCAGGGCCGGCTGAGCTCATCGCAACTGTTTGAGCGTTTGTACGCTGTCACACGCGCGGCCGAGCAGGGTAACGAGCGCGCCACGCAAGTGTGGACGGCACTGCTGACTGATGTGTTTCAACCTCTGGACGCTTTCGCATCGCTGGAGCCGGTGGATGACGCCGAGCTGCGCAGCGACGGCGAGCTGCTGATCGTCGCACTGCCGCTGGAGCAAGGCAGTGTCGTGTTGCGTTATGCCGAGAGCGGGCGGCGTTTGTTCTCGCCAGCCGATGCGTCGCTGGCGCGCAGCGCGCTAGCACAGGTACGTGGTGCACTGCAGGTGCAGCGTGCTGTGGAAAAAGGCCGCGCCGAGGAGCGTGAGCGCATTGCGCGCGACCTGCACGACGATATTGGCGCGCGGCTGCTTACGCTGATGTATCGCGTGCCTAACCGCGAGATGCAGGACTATGCACGCCGCACCATTCAAGACTTGAAGACGCTGGTGCGCGGGCTGGCTTTGCCCGGCAGCAAGCTCGAAGACAGTGCGGCGGAATGGAAATCGGAAATCACACAGCGCCTGGCGGCTGCGAGTATCCAGCTGGAGTGGCGGCAGCAGCTGCTAGCCAATCCCAGCCTGAGCGCCGAACAATGGAGCGCACTCACCCGCGTGATGCGTGAGCTGGCCAGCAACGTGATTCAGCACGCGCAGGCGCAAAACGTGTTCATCGAGGTGGCCTATGTCCCCGACGAGTTGAGGATCACGTTTACTGACGACGGCCGTGGCGCCAAACCCGAGATCTGGAGCCACGGACTGGGCCTGGGCGGCATACGCAAGCGCATCGGTAAGTTGGGCGGCAGCGTGCAGTGGAGTGAGCACCTGCCCAGCGGCATTACCTGCGACATCAGCATGCCCGTGGCCACGCAAACCGTGCCCATCGACGCGCTCTAGCCACAGCCAAGCATGAATGCCTCAGTACTGCTAATGGTATATGCAACTTACTGCACATCTATAGAAAAAGAGTTGCTTATACTCTTTGCAGTAATAGATATTTTGCACTAACTCATTCAGGCAGTGCTGCGTTAGCGACACGCCGCTTGCCAAACCTTCAGCGTCTCGTGATATAAATAAGTCATGTTTGTTCGCGCGTACTTCTATTTTTACTTTTGGTTCTCGCACCGCACCAGCGGAGGGAGAGAGTAGTTAACGCGCAAGCCGCAACGTACAAACCCCAACGGACCGCTGGTGAGGCAACTCCCAGCGGTTTTTGTTTTTGGGTGCACGGGCGTAGTGGCAAGTAACCGGCAGATTGAACCGTATCAACGCAAAACCAAGAACAGGAGCCCCGCATGACCCCGCCCCCCAACGCTGAGCATTGGCCGCAAAGCGCCGACGCCGAACTGCGCGAACGCACCTCGCGCACTGACGACGAACGCATCAAAGAGGTGCTTCCGCTGCCGCCACCCGAGCATCTGATTCGCTTTTTTCCGATTCGCGGTACGCCAGTGGAGGGTTTGATTGCCGACACACGGGTTCGCATCCGCAACATCCTGCATGGCCGAAGCGACCGCATGCTCGTCATCATGGGGCCATGCTCGATTCATGACCCGCGCGCTGCTATCGAGTATGCACACAAACTCAAGGCCGAGCGCGACAAGCATGCCGCCGAGCTTGAGATCGTGATGCGTGTGTACTTTGAAAAGCCCCGTACCACCGTGGGCTGGAAGGGGCTGATCAACGACCCCTACCTCGATGAGAGCTACCGCATCGACGAGGGCCTGCGCATCGGCCGCAGCCTGCTGATCGACATCAACCGCCTGGGCCTGCCCGCAGGTAGCGAGTTTCTGGATGTGATTTCGCCCCAATACCTGGGCGACCTCATCTCCTGGGGCGCGATCGGCGCGCGCACCACCGAAAGCCA
>CAYSMM010000070.1:0-9583 GCA_964432095.1 uncultured Burkholderiaceae bacterium
GTCGGCAAGCTCGCGCGGCATCGCGGTGTTGAGGCGCAGATCGCCGGGCGTGTCACTGAGGCGTGGTCACTAGCCGCCAGCGTTGCGCTGCTCGATGCCAAGCTCACTCGCGCAGTGGATCCGGCGCTCGTCGGCACACGCGTCACCAACGTGCCGCGCGCTGCTGCCACACTGTTTGCAGACTACAAAGTTGCCGTAATACCCGGGCTTGCGCTCAACAGCCAGCTTAGCGCTCAAAGCGACAAGGCCGTTGTCTCGCGCAGCCAGAGCGTGTCGATTCCATCGGCCTGGCAATGGGACGCGGGTATACGCTACCAGCAAAAGTGGCAAGGCACCCAGCTCAGCTGGCGTTTGAATGTCGAGAACCTGCTCGACCGCCGCTACTGGAAAGACGCGCCGACACAGCCCTGGGGTGGCATCTATCTGTTTGCAGCACAGCCGCGCAGCTTGGCCGCAAGCCTGAGCATCGACTTGTGAGACGACAAAAAAGGGCAGCAACAAGCTGCCCTTTTACCTATGACTATTTACGACAACCTATAGCCCACCATACTCTATATTCTATATACTCATAGAATCAATATATATTACCAGTGATGGCTGCACACTCATTAGAGTATCAGGCTATTTTTAGCGATCTAGAATCAACTTCAGCCACCTGAAGACTCTGCCTTACCCTTGACCACGCGCTCGTAGATGAACAACAAAATCAACGCGCCCACGATAGATGCAATCCAGCCTGCGGCTTGGCCGGCCTGATACCAACCCAACGCCTGTCCCGCAAACTGCGCAGCGAAGCTGCCCGCCACGCCCAACACCATGGTCATGATCCAGCCCATGTTTTGCTTGCCCGGCAAAATGAAGCGGGCAATAGCGCCCACCACCAAACCCACCAGCAGCGTAACGACGATAGACATGTCGTACTCCTCTCAATCAGTTGTTGATGTGCGCGCACTGTAGCCAACTCGATTGGGCTGCGCAAGTGTGCGCACCCTTATGGCCATGCATGGCCGACTCGGCCCCCACCCAGACTGACACCTGAAAAGTTTGGTTATAATTCACGGCTATTCCCCGATAGCTCAGTCGGTAGAGCGCCGGACTGTTAATCCGTAGGTCCCTGGTTCGAGCCCAGGTCGGGGAGCCAAAACAACAAAAGCCCGCAAGCGATTGCCTGCGGGCTTTTTCCATTTCTACTGACCTATCACGGCACTGCACACTTTATCGGCCTTGTTGCCTGCATAGCCTAAACGCTTGTAGCAACTGTGTAGACTTTGTCGCCTCGTTGAAGTATGGTAATTTGCATACATCACGAAAGGTCTGCGAGATGTCCGTTGAGGAATGCGCTGCTCAAGTGATTCGGGCGATGCAGCCGCTGTTGCTGCGGCAAATAGTCAACCTGGTAACCCACGCAATCGTATGACCTCGACTAAGCCATTCTCAAGAGGCGAACAAGTCTGTTTGATGTTGGCACCATCATGCGCATCAGCGCCCCGCTTGTTGTAAACGAGTAGGGGCACATCGTCCATGCCGTTACTCCTCAGCGCACAACAGCCGTTTCCAGCCGACATCGCCACGCTCAAAGACGACCATGATGACTACCCGGGCCTGGTCGCTGCAGGCGGAGATCTTTCGGTGCCGCGCCTCATCACAGCCTATGAGAACGGATTGTATCCCTGGTTCAGTGAGGGGCAGCCTATTTTGTGGTGGAGTCCCGACCCACGCATGGTGCTGAAGGTAGCTCACTTCAAACTGCGCCGCTCGCTCAAAAAACGTATCGCTGCTTTGTTGCGAGAGCCAGGCCTGCAGTTGCGGGTTGATGGTGCGTTTGCAGAGGTTGTACGGCGTTGCGCCGTCGCGCTGCGTGAGGGGCAAAGCGGCACATGGATCACACAAAGCATTCAAGACGCATACACGGCTTTACATCAGGCCGGGTATGCTCACTCGTTTGAGTTGTGGCTGGATGGCGAGTTACAGGCCGGCTTATATGGCGTCAACCTTGGCCGCATGTTTTACGGAGAAAGCATGTTCACACAGGTGAGTGACGGTTCTAAGGCTTGCCTGTTCGCGCTGGTCAACGCATGCCGCGCGCGCGGCATTGAGTGGATCGACTGCCAGCAGGACACGGCGCATTTGGCAAGCCTGGGGGCTGCACCCGTGCCCAAGCCGGAGTTTGTGCAGCACCTCAGGCGTGTAACCGCCATGCAAGCGCCTGAGGATTGGGCGTATGATGAATCTCATCTCGCAAAGGACTTAAAGGCCTTCAATGTCGCAACTTAAAGAGCTGCCGTTTTCTGCCCTGCAGTTCTATGCGACTGCACCCTACCCGTGCAGTTACCTGCAAAATCGACATGCCCGTTCACAAGTGGCCACGCCCAGCCACATGATCAATGTGGACGTGTACAGCGAGTTGATTCAAAGCGGCTTTCGCCGCAGCGGCATGTTCACCTACCGGCCGTATTGTGACGGTTGCAATGCGTGTGTACCGCTTCGTGTGCCGGTCAAACTGTTTGTGCCCAACCGCGCACAGCGCCGCGTGATGCGCAAACATGCGGCACTGCAGTCGCGCGTGCTCAAACTCGGCTTTGCACCAGAGCACTATCAGCTTTATCTGCGCTATCAAAGCAGTCGTCATGCCGGCGGCGGCATGGATCACGACAGCGTCGATCAGTACGCGCAGTTCTTGCTGCAGTCGCGCGTCAACACGCGTCTGGTAGAGTTTCGCACCTCACCCTGCGAGGCTTGGCCTGACGGGCAGCTCAAGATGGTGAGCATCGTGGACATCACCAACGACGGGTTATCCGCCGTATACACGTTCTTTGACGACGATGCACACGCCAGCTTTGGCACTTACAGCATCTTGTGGCAGATCGAGCAGGCCAAGGCTTTGGGACTGAACTATGTCTATCTCGGCTATTGGATCGAGCAAAGCAACAAGATGGCGTACAAGGCCAACTTCAAACCGCATGAGGTGCTGCAGTCGGGCGAGTGGCACCTCGTGCTGTAGCGCAGCATCCCTTATACTACATAGACTATATATTTCTTACTGGTTTATGATCGACCAGTAAAGCTTGTATAGATGTATGAGTGTTATGTCATGTCGGCAGTGACTGCTGCAGCCCCCGCCTTTGCGATTTGCGCATCTTCTGCCGACTTGACGCCCGACACGCCCACCGCACCCACCACCTGACCGTTCACTACGATGGGCACGCCGCCCTCCAGCATGCCATCGATCTCGGGTGCCGACAGAAACGACGTACGCCCCTGATTGATCATGTCTTCATACGCCTTGGTCTCGCGCCGGCCCAGCGCGGCCGTGCGCGCCTTCGCAGGCGCGATGTAGGCCGATGCCGGTGCGGCACCGTCCAGCCGCTGCAGCCACAGCAAATGGCCGCCGTCATCGGTAATCGCAATACTCACAGCCCATTGGTTGCGCTGTGCCTCGGCCTCGGCGGCAGCCGCGATGGCCTTGACTTCTATCGCGCGCAAAACCGGTTTGGTGTCCATGTCAGTCCTTGGTTCTTTCTTCACACAATTCGATGCGGATGAATGGTTCATGCGGAAAACACATACCGCAAGCGGCTCGGCTGCAAAGCATACGGACTCACAAAATCCCACACAGCCGCATGCACGGCAAAGCAGCTTTAACCGGGATGAATGCAGGCCTAGGAGAGGAGGCTGTCGCGGATGGCCTTGAGCTCGGCCTTCACGTCGGTGGTGGTATTCAGCAGCAGCTTGGGGTTGACCGATGTCGATGCACTGGACTTGCGACCCTTGGCGTCGTCGAGCGCGACGGCAACAACCGCAGCGCCATTGGCAGCTACGCCGTTGTTAACGCCATTGCCGCGTGAATGACCATACTCATTGAGCTGGATTCGTGCGCCGCTGATGGTAAATCCGCGGTCGTACAACAACTCACGGATGCGACGGATGAGCAGCACCTCGTGATGCTGGTAGTAGCGGCGGTTGCCGCGGCGCTTTACGGGTTTGAGTTGTGTGAACTCCTGCTCCCAGTAGCGCAGCACATGCGCCTTCACGCCGCATAGCTCGCTGACCTCACCAATGGTGAAGTAGCGCTTGGGCGGAATGGGTGGAAGTTCAAATGACATGTAACGTCACTGCCGGATTATTCTCTAACTAGTTGATTTATAGCAAAAAATCACTCACCGTCAGCATCTGATGCACGTCCTTGCTGAACTTGATCCTTCAATTTGTGGCTTGCATGAAACGTTACAACCCGGCGGGCCTGAATCGGGATCAGTTCGCCGGTGCGCGGGTTGCGCCCAGGCCGTTGCGATTTGTCACGCAAATGGAAGTTGCCGAAGCCCGACAGCTTCACGTCGCGCCCTTCAAGCAGCGCGCCATGAACCAGGTCGAAAAAGTGATCGACCATGTCCTTGGACTCACGTTTGTTCAGGCCGATGCGCTCAAACAGCAGGTCGGACAGCTCCGCCTTGGTGAGCGTGGGGGTCTCCAGAACTTCTGCCACCAGCCTCTCCATCTTGATCTCCCCACCAGCAAACGATTGCGTTGATTGATCTTCTAGCATCACAGCTGACCCACCCTAGCGGGTTCAAACGCGCAGCTTCGCACCCAGAGACTGCTCGGCCTGCGCCACGAGTGCTGCGACGGCTGCATCAGCCGCTGCATCGGTCATCGGCTCTGCATCCCACATGGTAATGCGCACTGCACAGCTTTTTTGCCCCGGGTTTAACCCGGGTTGTGGCACTTTTGCGCGATACACGTCGAATAGTTCGATGTTTCGCACCACCTGCGCTACCCCGGACTGTGTTGCTGCATGCAGCGTGGCCATCAACTGCTGATGCTGCACTGCAGCATCCATCACCAAAGCCACATCCCGCTGCACCGGCTGCTGCCGCGGCAAAGCGGCGTAAAGCGGCACCGGTCTGCCCAGCAGAGCGTCGAGTGACAGTTCAAACAGCACGGGCGCATGGGGCAAGTCGTACTTCTGCACCCACTTGGGATGCAACTCACCCACATACCCCAGTACCTGCCCATCGCGCTTGACGACTGCCGTGCGGCCAGGATGCAGCGCGGGGTGCGACGCAGCTTCAAAACTCACGCCTGCTTTATCGCTGGTTGCCGGTTGAAGCAGCGCCTCCACATCGCCCTTGATGTCAAAGAAGTCCACCATACGTGCGGGTTTGACACCCCACTGCTCGGGCGATTCCGGGCCATAGGCAATGGCCGCCACATGCATGGGCTGCCTTACGCCCTTCACGGCGAGTGGACCGTCGCCAGCTTCAGTGTCAGCGTGGAACACACGCCCCACTTCAAACAGCCGCACGCGCGGTTGTTTATGGCGTAGGTTGTGCGACAGGGCTGCCACAAGGTTACCAATCAGGCTGCTGCGCATCACCGACATGGCGCTCGACATGGGGTTGAGCAGCTTCAGCGGCGTTGTGTTATCGGTAAAGTCACGCTCCCATTGCTCATCGACGAAGCTGTAGGTAATCGCCTCGTGATACCCCAACGCGGCTAATTGCGAACGCACGTGGTGCGCACTGCGACGCGACTCGGGCAGGCTACGCATGGACGCAGCGGCCATAGGCGGGCGCACCGGCAGTTTGTCGTAACCCCAGATACGCGCCACTTCCTCGATCAAGTCCTCCTCGATCTCGATATCAAAGCGGTACGCGGGCGGCGTGACGGTGAACACACCGCCTGTCTGCGTGAACTCAAGTTCGAGGCGTGTGAACACCTCGGCCATTTGTGCGTCGCTGATATCTGCGCCAACGACTTTGCGGCAGCGCGCAGCGCGCATCTGCACGGGTTTGCGCTCGGGCAGGCCGAGCACTTGATCATCCATAGGCCCAGGCTCGCCGCCGCACACGCTCAGCACCAGTTGGGTGATGTACTCGATGTGCTCAACTGTGGTTGACGCATCAACGCCGCGCTCAAAGCGGTGCGCAGCGTCGGTAGAAAAGTTGTAGCGCCGTGCACGGCCACGAATCGAGTCGGGCCACCAGAAGGCCGCCTCGATGTAGATGTTGCGCGTGTCATCACTCACCGCGGTGTGGTCGCCACCCATGATGCCGGCCATCGCCTCGGGGCCGTTGTCGTCGGCGATCACACCCACGGTTTCGTCCACCGTGACGGTGTTGCCATTGAGCAGCTTCACGGTTTCGCCGGCTTTGCCCCAGCGAATCTGCAGGCTGCCTGCAATCTTGTCGAAATCAAATATGTGCGATGGCCTGCCCAGCTCCAGCATCACGTAGTTGGAGATATCCACCAGCGCCGTGATGGAGCGCTGCCCTGCCCGCTCCAGCCTGGCCTTCATCCAGTCCGGCGTCGGCGCGCTGCAATTCACGTTGCGCACGATACGGCCAGTGAAGCGGCCGCATAAATCGGGCGCACTCACCTTCACGGTGAGCTTGTCTTGATGCACCGGCGCAACCGCAGTGAACGTAGGCCGCTTCAGCGGCGCGCCGGTAATGGCGGCAACCTCGCGGGCAATGCCGAATACCGACAGACAGTCCGCCTTGTTGGGCGTGAGCTTGAGTGTAAGCACCTGATCGTCCAGGTCCATGGCCTGGCGCAGCGGCGTGCCTGCTGCAAGCGTGGCCGGCAATTCGAGCAGGCCGCCATGATCCTCAGACAAGCCCAGCTCGCGTGCGGAACACAACATGCCCTGACTTTCGACACCGCGCATCTTGGCCTGCTTGATTTCAAAGTTGCCAGGCAAGACAGCGCCTACCGTGGCACAAGGCACCTTCATGCTAGCGCGCACATTCGGTGCGCCGCACACGATGCTGAGCATATTGCCCGTGCCAACATCAACCTGGCAGACTGACAGCTTGTCGGCATTCGGATGCTTCTCAACCGCCTTGACCTCGGCCACCACTACGCCGCTGAACGGGGGGGCAACGGGTGCGACATCCTCGACCTCGGCGCCCGACATGGTCAGCATGTGTGCGAGTTGCTCAGTCGTAAGCTGGGGATCCACGAAAGATCTCAACCAGGATTCTGGGATTCTCATTATTCTTTTCCTAGGGCTAGGCGAATTGACTCAGGAAGCGCAAGTCGTTCTCGTAGAACATGCGCAGGTCATTGACGCCATAACGCAGCATCGCCAGGCGCTCGATGCCCGAGCCAAACGCAAAGCCTACCCAGCGTTCCGGGTCGAGCCCGAAGTTGCGTATGACCTGGGGGTGAACCTGGCCACTGCCGGCCACTTCCAGCCACTTTCCAGCCAATGCTCCCTCCTCGAACATCACATCGATCTCGGCGGAGGGCTCGGTGAACGGAAAATAGCTTGGACGAAAGCGCACGTTGAGCTTATCGGTTTCGAAGAACTGCACCAGGAATTGCCAATACACATTCTTGAGGTCGGTTAGTGAAATATTCTCGTCAACCCACAAGCACTCGAACTGATGAAACATCGGCGAGTGCGTTGCGTCGCTGTCTACGCGATACGTGCGGCCTGGGCAGATGACGCGGATTGGTGGCTCGTGCATGCGAGCGTAGCGCACCTGCATGGGCGAGGTGTGCGGGCGCAGGCACAGCAGCCGGCCATCGCTATCGCGTGCGTCAAGGTAAAACGTGTCCTGCATCGAGCGCGCTGGATGGTTCTCAGGATTGTTGAGTGCGGTAAAGCTGTGCCAATCCGTCTCGATCTCCGGGCCGTCGGCCACGTCAAAACCAATCGAGCCAAAGATTTCCTCGATGCGTATCCAGGTGCGCGTCACCGGGTGAATCGTGCCGGCAGGGGCCTTGCGGCCGGGTAATGTGACGTCCAGCGACTCTGCGTTCAACCGGGCCTGCAACTGCGCGTCGGCCAAGGCTTGCCGGCGTGCCTCCAGCGCTGCCTCGATCGCCTGCTTAGCTACATTGATACGTGCACCATGCGCTTTTTTGTCTTCGGCCGACAGCGCCGCCAGGCCTTTCATCGCCTCCGTGATCGCTCCTTGTTTGCCGAGGTAGCGTGCCTTGGCGTTTTCAAGTGCAGGCGAATCAGCAGCCCCTTGAAAGTCGGCTTGCGCAGCGAGCACCAGTTGATCAAGATCGCTCATAAAACTAGATAACGCAAAAAACTAAAGGCAACAGGAAACAAAAAGGCCTGACGGTGCAGGCCTTATGTCGTAGGAACGTCGGGCCCGCAATGACGGGCCAGGATGCGATTACGCTGCGAGCTTGGCCTTCACCTGTTCAACGATCTTCGCAAAAGCTGCGGAGTCGTTCACGGCGATATCAGCCAGTACCTTGCGGTCAACGGCAATGGCGGCTTTCTTCAGGCCGTTCATGAACACGCTGTAGGTCACGCCCATTTCACGCGCTGCGGCATTGATACGGGCGATCCACAGGCTGCGGAATTCACGCTTTTTGGCACGGCGATCACGGTAGGCATATTGCCCGGCCTTCATCACCGCCTCTTTGGCGATACGGAATACGTTCTTGCGACGGCCGCGGAAACCCTTGGCCTGATCCAAAACTTTCTTGTGGCGGGCGCGTGCGGTAACACCACGTTTTACGCGAGGCATATGTTTCTCCTTGAGTAGCGGTTGGTGTTAAGGCTTAGATGCCCAGGCCAGGCAGCATTTGCGACATGTGGCCCATGTTGGTTTTGTCCACGGTCACTGCGCCGCGAAGCTGACGTTTGTTCTTCGTCGTCTTCTTGGTGAGGATGTGGCGCTTGTAGGCTTGACCGCGCTTGACGGTACCGCCTGGACGAACGCGAAAGCGCTTGGACGCGCTCTTCTTGGTCTTGAGCTTTGGCATTTCAGCTTCCTTCATTTGCTCCGCAAGGTGCCAGTGCCTGCACTGTCTTTGAAAACCTTCGGCCGCTTGTCGAGACTTTCGCCTCGTTTATGCAGGGGCCGCATTACGACACCCTGGCATTACAGGTGCTACGAATTGCAGCACATCAATTTATATACTAGCAGTTGTATTATGCCGTTACTGCTCTGTCGATGACCAGTAAAAGCTTTATACATACAGCAGTATCACTCATTCTCTACTTTTTCTTCTTGGGGGCCAGCAGCATGATCATCTGCCGACCCTCAAGTTTGGGCATTTGCTCCACTTGCGCCATCTCGGCCACATCGGCCTTGATGCGCTCAAGCATCGCCATGCCCAACTCCTGGTGCGTGATCTCGCGGCCGCGAAAGCGCAGCGTGATCTTCACCTTGTCGCCCTCTTCAAGGAAGCGCTTCATGTTGCGCACCTTGATGTTGTAGTCGCCATCGTCCGTGCCAGGGCGAAACTTCAACTCCTTGACCTCAACCACTTTTTGCTTGAGCTTGGCTTCATGAGCTTTTTTCTGCTCCTGAAACTTGAAGCGTCCGTAGTCGATCAACCGGCACACCGGAGGAGTGGCTTGCGCCACCACCTCAACCAGATCCACGTCATGCTCTTCGGACAATCGCAACGCCTCGGACAGGCTAACGACACCAAGTGACTCGTTTTCAGGACCGAACAAACGGACCTCGGTGGCATTGATCTCGCGATTCAAACGGTGCTTGCGTTCCTTCTCGGGAATACGGCGGTCAAACCGTGCAGCAAAAGTAGCGATGGCTGTAAACCTTTCAAAATCATCCGCGCCAATAACTCAACGACAGCAAAAAAGCCG
>CAYSMM010000071.1:0-9573 GCA_964432095.1 uncultured Burkholderiaceae bacterium
CCGCCAAATCAAAGCCACCCTCGAGGTGGCTTTTTGATTTGAGCGAAGGATGAGGGCGAGAACCCGCAGGGTTCGGTCAAAGCAGTCCTGTGGACTGCTTTGGACATCGCCTGGGCGATGGTCCCGCAGGGATGAACTTTGCGAAAGGGTTTTCGCAAAGTTCACAAGGGGCCCCGTCCGCTCCGCCAAATCAAAGCCACCCTCGAGGTGGCTTTTTGATTTGAGCGAAGGATGAGGGCGAGAACCCGCAGGGTTCGGTCAAGGCAGTGGCAGGGCAAGTTAAGTGAGCATGGTGTTGCGAATCAAACCCACAGCAATGCCCTCGAGCTGAAATTCACCGCTATTCGGTCTAACGATGATGGGCTGGAAGTCGGGGTTCTCAGGCAGCAGCTCTACATGCGACGCACGACGTTTGAAGCGCTTGACGGTGACCTCGTCGCCGATACGCGCCACCACAATTTGCCCGTTCTTGGCGTCTGCGGATTTTTGTACGGCGAGTAAATCGCCATCCAGAATGCCGGCGTCGCGCATACTCATGCCGCGCACCTTGAGCAGGAAATCAGGCTTGCGCGGGAACATACTGGCTTCAACATGCAGTGTGGCGTCAATGTGCTCTTGCGCAAGTATGGGGTTGCCGGCTGCAACGCGGCCCACCAGCGGCAACGCCAGTTGCACCAGGCTGGGCAAGGGCAGCGCGTACTGCTTCATCTTGTTGCTGGCCATCGCGTCCATGGTGTCGCTCTTCAGGCGAATGCCTCGTGACGCGCCGGGCGTGATCTCGATCACGCCTTTGCGCGCAAGTGCCTGCAAATGCTCCTCGGCCGCGTTGGCAGAGCGAAAGCCCAGCTCGGCGGCAATCTCGGCGCGCGTGGGTGGGTAGCCCGTGCGTGCAATGGCGCTTTGCACCAGTTCTAAAATCTGTTGCTGCCTGTCGGTGAGTTTCACAGTGGCAGGCGCAGCGCGTGGAGAAGATGATGATGTGTTGATCGTGAGTGCCATGACGGTTCTCAATGACAGCTTGTATGCGCTGTACAAAAACTCAGCATCTGTATTTTTATCCAGTATTGAACAAAATGCAAGCAAAACCGCACATCGTGATTTTGGCTACCGGGGGCACTATCGCCGGAGTGGCGCCTGAGGGGGCGCAGGATACAGCCTATACGGCAGGGGTGTTGGGTGTGGAAACGCTCATCGCAGCAGTGCCGCAATTGGCTTCGCATGCGCGTATCAGTACCGAGCAGGTAGCCAACATCGACAGCAAGGACATGAGCACTGCATTGTGGTGGGTGCTTGCCGCGCGTGTACGTCATTGGCTGGCGCAAGCCGATATCGATGCGTGTGTGATAACGCACGGCACCGATACATTGGAGGAGACGGCGTACTTCCTGCACCTCACGCACGCAAGTGCAAAGCCGATCGTGATGACGGCGGCGATGCGGCCTGCCAGCTCTGCTGAGGCCGACGGCCCGCGCAACCTGCTGGACGCCGTGCGTGTGGCGGCCGATTCGCAGGCGCAGGGCAGGGGCGTGATGTGTGTGCTGCACGGCCGAGTGCACGCCGCGCAGCACGTGCGCAAGATGCATACCGTAGCAATCGACGCATTCAGCTCGGGTGACGTCAAGCCGCTGGCCATATTGAGGGATTTCAGCGTGGAATGGACTCACTCCGCCGAGACCGCTTCAGCGTACGGCGAGTTTGCAGACGCGATGGGGCCAGCATGCGAATTGCCGTTGGTGCCTGTTGTGCTGAGCCATGCGCAGGCCGACGGTATCGCGGTGCAGGCCTATGTGCAGGCTGGCGCCAAAGGCATCGTGGTGGCGGGCACCGGCAATGGCACGATTCACCATGTACTTGAAGCCGCGCTCACGCATGCACAAGCGCAAGGTGTTCGCGTAGTGCGCGCGAGTCGTGTGCCAGTGGGTGAAGTGCCGGCGATGGGTGGCCGGGCGTTTGAGGCGAGCGGCGAGTTGTCACCCTACAAGGCCAGAGTGCGGCTCATGCTCGAGTTGGCAATCCCGTCTTGATGTATCGAACATGAAGACGATCAGCTTTATACTGCACCATCTGTAATGCCGTTACTGGTTTTCAATATTGATTGAAAAGGTATATAGAGGAAGCAGTATCATCCATTAATGATCTCAATAAAGCACCGTGCTACGTCAGTGCTTCTAGCTGCTCTTGCAACTCAAGCCACTGCGCCTCCAGCCCTTGGAGCTGCTGACGCAGATCGCCTGCCTGTTTGAGCCTGGCAGTCAACTCATCTGCACTCAGCGCAGCATAGGTCGCCGAGTCGGCCAGCTCAGCCTCGATCAACTTGAGTTGCGGCTCGATGTCGGCCATCTGCCGTTCGATTTTCGTGATCGCTGTCGTCAAGGGTTTGCGTGTCGCAGCCTGCCGCTGCCGCTGTTCAGCCTCGCGGCGCTTGTCGTCCCTTGATTTGAACGCACTGCCCTCGGCAGGCAGTCCAGTAGCTGGTGTCTCTGCTGCGTTGCCTGTGCGCTTTCGGTCGAGCACCCAGCGTTGATAGTCTTCGAGGTCGCCGTCGAAATCAGCCACTGTGCCGTCGGCCACCAGCCAGAAGTTGTCGCACACCGCACGCAGCAATGCGCGGTCGTGGCTGACCAGCAGCATCGCGCCCTCGTACTGTGCCAGCGCCAAGGTCAGCGCCTCGCGGGTTTGCATGTCCAGATGATTGGTCGGCTCGTCGAGCAACAGCAAGTTGGGGCGCTGCCATACGATCATAGCCAGCACCAGCCGTGCTTTCTCGCCGCCGGAGAAGCTACCCACGGCCTGCATCACCATGTCGCCGCTGAAGTGAAAGCGCCCCAGCCAGTTGCGCAACTCCTGCTCACGAGTTTGCGGCGCAAACTCGCGCGCCAGCCGCACCATGTGCTGCAGCGGCGTTTCATCTGACCGCAGCACATCCAGCTCTTGCTGCGCAAAGTAGCCTATCGCAATGTCCTTGCCGTAGCGTACGACGCCGTTGATGGGCGTAAGCGTGCCAGCAATCGTTTTGACGAGGGTCGATTTGCCTTGCCCGTTGGCCCCGAGCACGCCGATGCGTGAGCCTGCCGTTACCGCACGAATGGTGTGTTGCAAGATGATGTGTGTACCGCCGTAACCGCAGTCCACACCGTCGAGCGCCACGGGTTGCTGTGGCACCTTCACCGGATCGAGAAACTCAAACCGTAGCGGCGCAGCAAGATACACGGGTGCGAGTAACTGCATTTTGTCCAGTGCCTTGGCGCGGCTTTGCGCCTGCCGTGCCTTATTGGGCTTGGCGCGAAAGCGCTCTACAAACTGGGTTAGCTTGGCAATCTCACGCTGCTGCGACTTGAAGGCGGTATTGGCCTGCAGGATCTGCTCGGCGCGCATCGTCTCGAACGCGGTGTAGTTGCCGGTGTAGCGCGTCAGCTTGCCACCTTCGACATGCACCGTGACCTTGGTCACTGCGTCGAGGAATTCACGATCGTGGCTGATGACGAGTAGCGTACCCTCGTAGCGTTTGAGCCATTGCTCAAGCCACAACAATGCGTCGAGGTCCAGGTGATTGGTGGGTTCATCGAGCAGCAGCAAATCACTCGGGCACATCAACGCCTGCGCCAACGCGAGCCGCATACGCCAGCCGCCGGAGAATTCGCGCACGGCCTTAAGCATTTCTGAACTGCTGAAGCCCAGACCCGAGAGCAACTCCTCGGCACGTGCTTTGGCCGTGTAGCCGCCCACAAGGTCGTAAGCCTCTTGCGCATTCGCGATCGCCTCACCGTCGTGTGCGTCTTGCGCGGCATTCACGGCGCTGATTGCAGCTTGCAGAGGTGCGTCGCCCTGCAATACGAAATCGCTGGCGCTCAGGTCACTTTCGGGGGTGTCTTGCGACACACTGGCCACGCGCCAGGCTCTTGGAAAGCTGAACTGCCCAGCGTCCTCGTGCCAGCGATCGAGCAGCAGGCCAAACAGGGATGACTTGCCCGCGCCATTGGGGCCGACTACACCCACTTTCTCGCCTGGGTGTATGGTGAGTTGCGCGGCATCCAGCACTACTTTGGCACCACGGCGCAAGGTCAAATCGTTAAGCGAAATCATGGCTTGCGGGCATGCTGTTGAGCAAACGCAAGGAGCGCGTCGCGCGTGATCAGGCATACCTGGTCGTCACCTGCGCTCGTGCAAAGCCAAACAACTTCAAGTGCGTTGAAGGCGCGATGGAAGTGCTCAATCTCATTGCCGATTTCCAGCACCAGCACGGCGTCGCGGCTCATGTGCGCAGGTGAGTGCGCGATGATCTGGCGTACCAGGTCCATGCCGTCGCTGCCGCCTGCCAATGCGAGCACGGGCTCGGCCCGGTATTCCGGCGGCAGTGCATTCATGGACTGCGTATTTACATAAGGCGGGTTGCAGAGAATCAGGTCGAACACCTCACCTTGCAGCGCGGCGAATAAATCTGACTGCACAGTGCGCACGCGGTGATGCAGGCTGTGCTTTTCGATGTTGATGCGCGCCACTTGCAGCGCGTCGGTGCTCAAATCAGCGGCAGTCACCTGTACGTCAGGCCAGGCCATTGCGGCCAGCACCGCGAGGCTGCCGTTACCAGTGCACAAATCAAGCACTGCTGTCGTGCGCTCAGTAAGCCATGCATCGATATCTCCATCAGCAAGTACCTCGGCAATGAGCGAGCGCGGCACGATTACGCGCTCGTCCACATAAAACGGCACACCCTGCAGCCAGGCCTGATGCGTAAGGTAGGCGGCTGGCTTGCGTGTGGCAATGCGTTCGGTGACTAGCGAATGCGCTTTTCTCACTTGATCTGCACAGAGTATTACATCGTCTCTGGATGTGTCGTGGTCTATCGGGAGATGAACTGCATGGAGTACCAACCATGCAGATTCATCATCTGCATTAGTGGTGCCATGCCCAAACGAAACACCCGCCTCTGCCAGGCGGGTGCTTTGTGTTCGGATCAGCTCGCTCAGCTTCATAGCACCAGTTGCTCAAGCGTGCGGCGGTAGATGTTTTTCAGCGGCTCGATGAAGCGAATTTCGATGTGCTCGTCGATTTTGTGAATGCTGGCGTTGGGCGGGCCGCACTCGATGACTTGCGGGCAGATCTTGGCGATAAAGCGCCCGTCACTGGTGCCGCCCGTGGTGGACAGCTCGGTATCTATGCCCGTTTCGGATTTGATGGCGCGAGCTAGTGCGTCGCTCAGCTCGCCCGCGGGTGTGAGGAACGGCAGGGCACCGTGATTCCATGCAATGTCGAAATCCAGTCCATGCTTGTTGAGCACGGCCTCGAGACGCTCACGCAAGCCCTCGGCCGTGCTCTCGGTGGAGTAGCGAAAATTGAAGTCGATGACCATGTCACCGGGGATCACATTGCTGGCACCGGTGCCGGCGTGAATGTTGCTCATCTGCCAGCTCGTCGGCAGGTAGTAGGCATTGCCTTGATCCCATTCGATGGCGGCTAGCTCGGCCAGCGCGGGGGCAGCCTCGTGAATCGGGTTGCGTGCCAGTTGCGGATAGGCAATATGACCTTGAATGCCTTTGACCGTGAGTCTGCCTGACAACGATCCGCGGCGGCCGTTCTTGATCATGTCGCCCACGGCATTGACGGCGGTAGGTTCGCCGACGATGCAATAGTCCAGCCGCTCACCCCGCGCAGAAAGTGCGTTGCACACCTTAACTGTGCCGTCGATTGCAGGGCCTTCTTCGTCGCTCGTGATCAAAAATCCTATGCTGCCCGCATGCTGCGGATGCGCGGCTACGAATTCCTCGCACGCCACCACCATGGCGGCGATGGAGGTTTTCATGTCGGCAGCACCGCGTCCATACAGCCTGCCGTCGCGCTCGGTGGGCACGAAGGGGTCACTCGACCACTTTTCAAGCGGGCCGGTCGGCACCACGTCAGTATGACCAGCAAATACCAGTAGCTTGCCTGCGTGACCCGCCGTTCCGGTACGCCGTGCCCACAGGTTGCTGACTGCGCCAAACTGCATGGGCTCGCATTTGAAGCCGGCAGCGTCAAGTCGGCTGGCCAGCAGGCGCTGGCAGGCGGCATCATCGGGAGTAACGGAGCGTTCAGCAATCAGTTGCTCGGTCAGGGCGCGGGTCGGCAACATCACTTGGGTGAAGGATAAAAAGAAAGCGGCCGCAAAGCGGCTTACTGGGTTTCGACGTCGAGCAAGATCTCGGTGAAGGTGGGCGTATCGTCTGGTTCAGCATCGACTTTGGACTGTACTGCCGTATCAGGCTTCTTGCCAAACTCGTTTTGCAGGCGCCATAACAGATTGGTGGGCGAATCCGAGTTGATCATGCCTTCTTCGCGCGTGATCTTACCTTCCAGAATCATGCTCGCGATGTGCTCTTCAAAGGTTTGCGAGCCTTCGGCCAGCGATTTCTCCATCGCTTCTTTCACGCCCGACAAATCACCTTTTTCGATCAGCTCTGCCGTGAGTTTGGTATTGAGCATGATCTCCACAGCGGGCAGGCGTGTGCCGGTTTTGCTGCGCACCAGGCGCTGCGAGACGATAGCCTTCAACCCCGACGCGAGATCTGACAGCAGTGCGGGGCGTGATTCCAGCGGATACATCGACAAGATGCGATTGAGTGCCTGATAGCTGTTGTTGGCGTGCAGCGTGGACAGGCACAAATGGCCCGATTGCGCGTAGGAGATGGCGGCGGTCATCGTCTCGCGGTCACGGATCTCGCCGATGAAAATGCAATCTGGCGCCTGACGCAGCGCGTTCTTCAGCGCCACGTGCATGTGCTGCGTGTCACTGCCCACTTCGCGCTGATTGACCACCGACTTTTTGCTGCGGAAGATGTATTCGATCGGATCTTCAATCGTAATGATGTGGCCAGGCGTCGTGCTGTTGCGGTGATCGAGCATGGACGCGATCGATGTGCTCTTGCCCGAACCCGTAGCACCCACCATCAGAATCAACCCACGCTTTTGCATCACGATGTCGGCCAGCGTATCGGGCACGTTCAGCGTGCCGAGCGCCGGAATGTCGAACGGAATGAAACGCACCACGACGGCATAGGTAGCGCGCTGGCGAAACCCGCTGATACGAAAACTGCCTAGCCCTTGAACTGGCAACGCCATGTTGAGCTCGCCCGTTTCTTGCAGCTCCTCGATGCGCTTGGCCGGTACCACCTCGCTCAACAGTGCCAGCGGCGCATTGGGCTCCAGCGGTTGCTGGTTGATGGGAATGGTGTTGCCGTTGATGCGAATGGAGGCCGGCGCGTTGGCCGACAAGTAAATGTCCGAGGCCTTCTTCTCGGCCATCAGCTTCAACAGGCGTTCCATCATTGAACCGGACATTTCATACTCCTTTATTACTCTGTGCAGTACAAGTGCAATTGCGTTACCGCTAGTCGCCGCGCAGCAAATCGTTGATACTCGTCTTGCTGCGGGTCTGCGCGTCTACCTTTTTAACGATGACTGCACAGTAGAGGTTAACCTTGCCACCGGCGCTTGGCAATGAACCAGAAACAACAACTGAGCCTGCAGGCACGCGGCCGTAAATCACCTCGCCCGTCTCGCGGTCGTAAATCTTGGTGCTCTTGCCGATGAACACGCCCATGCTGATGACGGAGTTCTCCTCGACGATGACGCCTTCCACCACCTCGGAGCGTGCACCGATGAAGCAGTTGTCCTCGATGATGGTGGGGTTGGCCTGCAGCGGCTCCAGTACACCGCCAATACCCACGCCGCCCGAAAGGTGTACGTTCTTGCCGATCTGCGCGCAACTGCCGACGGTGGCCCATGTATCGACCATGGTGCCTTCATCCACATAGGCACCAATGTTCACATAGCTTGGCATCAGCACCACGTTTTTAGCGATGTAGCTGCCGCGACGTGCCACGGCTGGGGGCACTACGCGCACACCGGTAGCGCGCATCTCATCTTGATTCAAATGCGCGAACTTGGTCTGCACCTTGTCAAAAAATCCCAGCTCGCCGGCGCGGATCGGCACGTTGTCATTGAGCCGGAACGACAGCAGCACGGCCTTCTTGATCCACTGATGCGTCTGCCACTGCCCGTTGAGTTTTTCGGCTACACGCAGCCGGCCTTTGTTGAGATCGGCGATGACGTGTTCAACCGCGTCTCGCACTTCGGTGGGCGCAGACTTGGGGCTCAGGTTGGCGCGGTCTTCCCACGCATGATCGATGGTGTTCTGGAGTGACATCAGTTTGGCAGTTTGCAAAATTCAACCATGCGCTGCGCCGCTTCGACGCATTCATCCACGCCTGCGACCAGCGCCATGCGCACGCGGCCCGCACCGGGGTTCGTGCCTGCCTGCTCGCGCGCTAGCAGGCTGCCGGGCAGCAGGCCCACATTGTACTTTTCGAGCAGTTGCAGGGCGAACGCTACGTCATCCCCCGCAAAACGCGGTGGCACACCCGCCCAGAGGTAAAAGCCGGCATCAGGCGTCTGCACGCTCATCACGGTTTGCAGTAGGGGCGTCACGCGGTTGAATTTGTCGCGATAAAGCTCGCGGTTGTGCGCGACGTGGGCTTCATCGTTCCATGCTGCGATGCTGGCTGCCTGCACCACCGGGCTCATCGCACTGCCATGGTACGTGCGGTACAGCAGGAACGGCTTGATCAGTGCCGCGTCGCCGGCCACGAAGCCCGAGCGCATGCCTGGCACGTTGCTGCGCTTGGACAGTGACGTGAAGCAGATGAGGTTTTTGTAGTCGCCACGGCCAAGTTGGGCAGCCGCCTCGAGCCCGCCGAGCGGCGGCGTGTCGCCGAGGTAAATCTCGCTGTAGCACTCGTCACTGGCAATCACAAAGCCGTGCTCGTCAGACAGCTCAAACAACCTACGCCACTCATCGAGCGGCATGACGGCGCCAGTGGGGTTGCCGGGGCTGCATACAAACAGCAATTGCGTGCGCTGCCATACCTCACGTGGTACGGCGCTCCAGTCCACTGCGAAGTTACGGCTTTCTGGCGTGGGCGCGTAAAAGCACTGCGCGCCCGCCAGCAGTGCCGCGCCCTCGTAGATTTGATAGAAGGGATTGGTGCACACCACAGTGGCACCGGGTTGCGTAGAGTCGATCACAGTTTGTGCAAGCGCAAACAGCGCCTCACGCGAGCCATTGACCGGCAGCACTTGCGTAGCCGCGTTCACCGTGACACCGTAGCGCCGCTCGAGCCACGCGGCAATCGCCGCACGCAGCGCAGGCTCACCGGTAGTGGCCGGGTAACTGGCCAGGCCAGACAGGTTGGCGGTGATGGCCTGCTTGATCAACTCGGGCGTGGCGTGCTTGGGCTCGCCGATGCCTAAACTGATGGGTGCGTAAGCCGCGTTGGGCGTGACGGCTTTGGTGAGCTCGCGCAGCCGCTCGAACGGGTAGGGCAGGAGCGTGGATAGCCGTGGGTTCATGCAGGCATTAGTAAAGCATCATTCTTTCATATACAGAATAATGTATATGGCCGTTACTGGTAATATCCATTGAATGGAATTCTATATACGGATTACAGTATAAGACATACATGAGGGTCATGCCACGGGTGAAGCCTGCTCGAACTGCGCAAGATCCACCCTCACCGGCGGCTTCCAGCCTTTTTGCAC
>CAYSMM010000072.1:0-9567 GCA_964432095.1 uncultured Burkholderiaceae bacterium
GCATGCACATATCGTCGCCCTCCGGGCCAAAGGTGTCGCTCAGGAACTTGACCGCAGCCCTCTTGGCACTCTCAAGTGACCGGGCTGATGCCGGCGGCGTGCCTACCGCAATGCCCGGGGCAATCAAGCTTGCCTTGGGCAGGGCTGAAAGCACATTCGCTTCGGCTAGAGGAGTTGTAGTCGGCGCGCCACCGTCGGTGTCACCGCCTGTCAGCAAGGTTTCGATGAAGCCTTCCTTTGCAAGATACGAGATGATTTCGTCGGCATCGCCCAAGGTAGATAGCGTTGTGCGCAGGTCAGACGCGGACTTGCGGCCATCCACGAGGATGAGCGCGCTTCGGTATTTGGGCAGCAGGCGGTACTTGCGCGTAGCAATTTCCTCTTGGCCTTTGCTGGTTTTACGCAGAGTCACGGGCTGTCTCGATGCGGATAGAGATCAAATTGGCTCATATTACGTGTAGTAAGTCTCACGTAAGCATACATATTGCAAGCCTAGAGCAACCGAATTTACGCGTCAAAGAATATCTGAGTTGCCTGTATGAACCAGTCTCAATTTTTCCACATGATGTGTCGCTCCTGTAAGTAAAGCGAAACACGTTATCGACTATCAGACAATTCAATACTGCAGGACAGTCGTTAGCAATCTCACTAGTATTTAACCTGTGCGCTTGTCAACGACCCGCTTGGCCTTACCCACCGATCGCTCGAGGGTGCCTGGCAGCTCAACCTTCACGGCGACGCTCACGCCGACGTAGCTTTTGATTGCATGCTCAAGTGCTGCGGCTGCGCCGACGGCGGCTGAGCCGTCGCCGTGCTCTAGCTGCGAGCGTAGCTCCACACGCACCGCTAGCGCGTCCAGCGGGCCGTCCTTGGTGATTTCACACACATAGTGCGGCGCGAGCATGGGTTGCTGCAGGATCAACTCCTCGATCTGTGACGGGAACACGTTGACCCCGCGGATGATCATCATGTCGTCACTGCGCCCGGTGATCTTCTGCATGCGGCGCATGGTGCGCGCAGTGCCCGGCAGCAGGCGCGTCAGGTCGCGTGTACGGTAGCGGATGATGGGCAGGGCCTCCTTGGTGAGCGAGGTAAACACCAGCTCGCCGAACTCACCGTCGGGCAATACCTCGCCGGTTTCCGGGTGCACGATTTCGGGGTAAAAGTGATCCTCCCAAATCGTTGGCCCGTCCTTGGTCTCCACACACTCATTGGCCACACCCGGGCCAATCACCTCGCTCAAGCCGTAAATGTCCACCGCATCAATGCCCATGCGCAACTCGATGGCGCTACGCATCTCGTTAGTCCACGGCTCGGCACCGAAAATGCCAATCCGCAGGCTGCTTTGCATCGGGTTCATGCCCTGGCGCTCAAACTCATCGGCAATGGCCAGCATGTAGGAAGGCGTCACCATGATGATGCTGGGCTTGAAGTCGTTGATCAGTTGCACCTGCCTCTCGGTTTGCCCGCCGCCAAACGGCACGACGGTCAACCCCAGCCTCTCGGCGCCGTAATGTGCGCCGAGGCCGCCGGTGAACAGACCGTAGCCATAACTCACGTGCACCATGTCGCCGGGCCGTGCGCCGCTGGCGCGAATGCTGCGCGCCATGCAAGCAGCCCACAGGTCGATGTCGTTTTGGGTGTAACCCACCACGGTGGGCTTGCCCGTGGTGCCGCTGGAAGCATGAATGCGTACCACCTGCTCGCGCGGCACCGCAAACATGCCAAAGGGATAGTTGTTACGCAAATCCTGCTTGGTGGTGAAGGGGAACTTGGCCAGGTCACTCAGCTGCCTGCAGTCACCGGGGTGAACGCCCGCAGCATCAAATGCTTGCTTGTAATGCGGCGAGTGGGCGTACGCATGTGCCAGCGTGGCTTGCAAGCGCGCAAGTTGCAGCGCGCGCAACTCGTCGGTGCTGGCTTTCTCAATGGCATCCAGAGGGAAGGCTGAGTGGGTTTTTATTGTCATACTCTATCCTCTATGTAGTCGTAACTGGATAACATGAATGCGGTAAAGGCTATATACAATTAGCAGTATCAAGAATCATTCTTGGATCACGGTCTTACCGGTCAGCTGTGCGCTCTTGCCGCGAAAAACCGCCACCACCTCGCCGTGCTGATTACGCACCGTCATGTCGTAAATGCCGTGGCGGCCTTGCAGCGTTTGCTCCACGCCTTCGCAGGTCAACACATCGCCCAGCAGCGCGGGCTTTAAGAACTCGATGCTGCAACCCGCGGCCACCGTCGCTTGGTTACGGCTGTTGCAGGCAAACGCGAACGTGCTGTCGGCCAGGGTAAAGATCAGCCCGCCGTGGCAGAGGCCGTGGCCGTTGAGCATCTCCTCACGCACGCGCATGCGCATCTGCGCACGGCCGGGCGCACATTCGGACAGCTCCATTTGCATCAATTCACGTGATGCTCGGTCGGCGGCGAACATGGCCTCGCCCACACGCTTTGCCAGTGCATCGTGGTTCTCGCTCAAGCTCAGCGCCCCTTGAACTGCGGCGCGCGCTTTTGCAAGAACGCCTGCGCGCCTTCTTGATAGTCATGGCTGAGCGACAGCTCGGTTTGCATCAAACACTCCTGGTCGAGTTGTTGCGTCAGCGTCTGTGTGGCCGCTGCGCGCATCAACTGGCGTGTGGCCACCAGCGCGCGCGTGGGCATGGCGGCCAGCCGCTGCGCGAGTGCGCTTGCAGTGCCCGCTAGCGCATCGTCGTCCACGCACTGCCAGATCACGCCCCACTGCGCAGCCTGCTCGGCGCTGAGCTTGTCACCCAGCATTGCCAGCGCCAGCGCTCGCGGCAAGCCCGCGCGGTGCGCCAGCAGCCAGGTGCCGCCTGTGTCGGGCACCAGGCCGATCTTGCTGAAGGCCTGAACGAAGTTTGCGCTTTTGGCTGCGAGTGTGATGTCGCATGCCATTGCCAGGCTTGCACCTGCTCCCGCAGCCACGCCGTTGACAGCGGCAATTGTCGGTACGCGCAACTGCTGCAACTGCATCACCAGCGGGTTGTAGTGGTTATGAATCACGTCATGCAAATCACCGGGATCGCCCTGCTTGAGATCGGCCAGGTCTTGCCCGGCGCAAAAGCCGCGGCCAGCGCCGGTGATCACGACTGCGCGTACGTGCTCGTCGTGTTGCACCTCGTCGAGTGCCGCACGCAGTGCAAGGTGCATCTCGCGGTTGAAGCTGTTGAGTTTGTCGGGACGGTTGAGTGTGAGCGTCAGCACGCTGCCGTTACGCTGCGAGAGCACAGTGGGTTGCATGCGGCAGTGTAAACATAGAAACCGACCGCACGGTCGGGAAAATCCCGAGCGCCTGATAATGGCGTCAAGGAGAACCGCCATGACCTATGAAAACATTCTCACCGAAACCCGCGGCGATGGCCCCCTCAAGACCGGCCTCATCACCCTGAACCGCCCCAAGGCGCTGAATGCGCTGAACGATGCGCTGATGACCGAGTTGGGCACCGCGCTCAAAGCGTTTGACGCTGACGAGGGCATAGGCTGCATCGTCATCACCGGCAGCGACAAGGCCTTTGCCGCCGGCGCAGACATCGGCGCCATGGCCAACTACACCTTCGCCGATGTGTTCAAAGGTGAATACATCACCCGCAACTGGGAGCAGATCAAAAGCATACGCAAACCGGTGATCGCCGCGGTGGCGGGCTACGCGCTGGGTGGCGGGTGCGAGCTGGCGATGATGTGTGACTTCATCATCGCGGCCGACAGTGCAAAGTTCGGCCAGCCCGAAATCAAGCTCGGCATCATCCCCGGCGCCGGCGGCACGCAGCGGCTGCCGCGCGCCGTGGGCAAAGCCAAAGCCATGGACATGGCGCTGACCGCACGCATGATGGGTGCCGACGAGGCCGAGCGCGCCGGGCTCGTCAGCCGCGTCGTGCCTGCAGACAAACTGCTGGATGAGGCGTTGTCTGCCGCAGCGGCCATCAACGAGTTCTCGCTTCCAAGCGTCATGGCCGCCAAGGAATGCGTGAACCGTGCGTTTGAAGGCCCGCTTGCCGACGGCGTGATGTACGAGCGACGCATGTTCCATGCATTGTTTGCCACTGACGATCAAAAAGAGGGCATGGCTGCATTTGTGCAAAAGCGCAAACCGCAGTGGCAGCACAAGTAGGGGATGCGCAGCACTGCCTACAGGAATTTATATTAATACTGTACGATGTGTACAGCCTTTGCTGGTATTCAGCAAATAATGATTTACTACATAGACACTGCAGTATAAAGGTAAAATCTATTCGTCTGAATGCTTACCTCCAAGCTTTTGCACGTTGAGGCAGACCTGCTGTTGTGCTTGGCTATAATTATGATCTTTAAAAAAAGCCGCATGGCGCTTTAGCTCAGTCGGTTAGAGCGACGGAATCATAATCCGCAGGTCCGGGGTTCGAATCCCTGAAGCGCCACCAAATACCAAAGCCTCGCAACGCGAGGCTGTCTCAATAGCCTTTTCGGCTGTTGTACGTCTGCTGCAGTGCAATGGGCTGCACAAACACCGGCTGGCGCCTCAATGCGCGGGCATGAGAAAATCCGGATTCCTGTAACGCCTCTGGATCTACACCATGAACCGCGTCCTTCTCGCCCTCATTCTTGCCGCCTGCAGCGCCAGCCCCGCTGTGATGCTGGCACAAACCTCAATCAATCAGCAGTTGCAGGGCCAGAACCTGCGCAAGTTCCCCGACAACGCCATGCGCGGCACGCTGCAAGTGGGTGCCCCGCCGCAGGTGCTGCTCAACGGCAAGCCGGCGGAGCTGGCACCGGGCTCACGCATCTTTAACGAGCAAAACATGCTGCTGCTGTCGGCCTCGATCGGTGGCAATAAGTACCTGGTGAACTACACGCTGGACTTATACGGCCAGGTGAAAGATGTGTGGATTCTCACGCCTGAAGAGGCGCGCCTGAAGGCGCCCAGCCAGCAGCGCGCTGAGACGGAAGATAAATTCAAGCGTCCGCTTGCCAACTGATCCAGCGTTCGTAAACGCGCATAACCACGCCGCAACGCACTTCGTCGCGAACTCAGGCGCGCTCGTCGTGCTACTTCCCGCTATGAAGCGCAGTTCCCTATCCTTTGAAGGTTGATTGATATGAAGAAGGTATTCATCCGTACCTTTGGCTGCCAGATGAATGAGTACGACTCGGACAAGATGGCCGATGTGCTCAACATGGCCGGGGGCTTTGAGAGAACCGACACGCCGGACGATGCCGACGTGATCTTGTTCAACACCTGCAGCGTACGCGAGAAGGCGCAAGAAAAAGTGTTCAGCGATCTGGGGCGAGTCAAGTATCTGAAGAAGTCCAAGCCGGAGTTGATCATCGGCGTGGGCGGCTGTGTGGCGTCGCAAGAGGGTGCTGCAATCGTGGCGCGCGCGCCGTATGTGGATGTGGTGTTCGGCCCGCAAACTTTGCACCGTTTGCCGGATTTGATTTCCGCGCGCCGCACGCAAGGCCGCGCGCAAGTGGACATCAGTTTCCCCGAGATCGAAAAGTTCGACAGCCTGCCGCCGGCCAAGGTGGAGGGTGCAACGGCATTCGTCAGCATCATGGAAGGTTGCAGCAAGTACTGCAGCTATTGCGTAGTGCCCTACACGCGCGGCGAGGAAGTGTCGCGCCCGTTTGAAGATGTACTCACCGAGGTGGCGGGCCTGGCTGGACAGGGCGTCAAGGAGATCACGCTGCTGGGGCAAAATGTCAATGCCTATCGCGGCAAGATGGGCGACAGCAGCGAGATTGCAGACTTTGCCTTGCTGCTGGAATATGTGGCCGAGATCCCCGGCATACAGCGCATCCGCTACACCACGTCGCACCCCAACGAGTTCAGCCAGCGCCTCATCGATGCGTATGCGCGCATCCCCAAGCTCGTGAACCATTTGCACCTGCCGGTGCAGCACGGCAGCGACCGTATTCTGATGGCGATGAAGCGCGGCTATACCGCGATGGAATACAAAAGCACCATCCGCAAGCTGCGCGCGATTCGGCCAGACATTTCACTGTCGAGCGATTTCATCGTCGGCTTTCCTGGCGAGACGGATGAGGATTTCGCCAAGATGATGAAGCTGATCGAGGACGTGGGCTACGACAGCAGCTTCAGTTTCGTGTTCAGCCCGCGCCCCGGCACGCCGGCTGCAAATTTGCCCGATGACACACCGCAAACCGTCAAGCTCAAGCGACTACAGCATTTGCAGGCCACGATTGAGGACAACGTCAAGCGCATCAGCGCCAGCCGTGTGGGCACAGTGCAGCGTGTGCTGGTCGAAGGCCCGAGCAAGAAAGACGCGAGCGAGCTGATGGGCCGCACGGAATGTAACCGTATCGTCAATTTTGCGGCTGACGCTACCCACAAGTCCCGATTGATCGGTCAGATGGCCGATGTGATGATTACTCAAGCGCTGCCGCACAGCCTGCGCGGCGAGATCATGATTCGCCAGTAGCATCCGTCATTTGATTTTGTTAATACTAGTGTTTGTATATACCTTTTACTGTTCGACCTGTATGAATAAACGTTTATATACCAGTTTGAGTATAATCGGTTTGGGTCTGCTTGCACTGCAGGGCTGCGCAACCACAGTTGCCGCAACGCCCACCACACCCGCCACACCTGCCTCGGCTACAGCACCGTCCGCACAGGCCACCACACCGCCAGCCGCCAATGGCAGTGCAGCTCCTGCCGCTGCCGCTTCCGCTGCCGCGCGGCCAGCGGCGCCCACACCTGGGTCGCCCCGGCCCTATGCCGAGGTGATCAAGGAAGCGAAGGTGCACAAGGGCCTGTTTACCGTATACGAGAAAGAGGAAAAGCTGTGGCTTGAGCTCAAGCCTGAGCAACTCAATCAGCTTTACTTTCTGCAGGTCAACGTGAGCCAGGGCTTGTCGTCCAGCTATCTGGCTGCACGTCGCATGCTGCGCGGGCAAACTGTGATGTTTCGCCGCGTGGGCAACAACATTCAAATGATCGCGCGCAATTTGCGCAACGTGGCGCCTGTGGGCAGCACGCAGGCTTTGGCGATCACGCAGAACACCAGCGACAGTCTGTTGGGCAGCACGGCGGTGGCCAGCGCGCCGCATGCCGAGAGCAAGGCCATCCTCATCGAACTCAATGGCCTGCTGCTGTCCGACCTGAGTGGACTGTCCACGCAGATTGACGCCACCTACCGCACCGGTTACGCGCTCGATGCACGCAACTCGTACTTCGAGGCCGTCAAGGCGCGGCCCGAGATCGTCACCATCGGCAGCAAGCTGCATTATGCAGTGCCCAAGCTGCCCGCTCCACCCGTGGTGGCACCGCCCACACCTGCTGCTATGCCCAACCCTGTGACGGATACGCCGGATGCGCGCAGCTTTTTTTTGGGTATGCATTTGAGCTTCACCAAGCTGCCCGAGCAGCCCATGCGCGCGCGCCTGGCTGATGGCCGTGTGGGCCACTTCAACACTACGCAATGGGATTTTGGCGACGAGCGCAACGATCAACCCAAGCGCTGGCTGGTGAACCGCTGGCGCCTGGAGAAGAAAGACCCCAGCGCCGCATTGAGCGAGCCGAAAAAACCCATCACTTACTGGCTCGATAAAAATATTCCGGCTGAATACCGCGAGGCCGTGGCCGCAGGTGTGCTGGAATGGAACAAGGCGTTTGAGCGTATCGGATTCAAGAACGCGCTGGTGGCCCGGCAGCAGGAGGACAACGCCGAGTTCGACACCAATGACACCACGCATGCCTCCATCCGTTGGGTGTTGGACTACTCCGAGGGCGCCTTGGGCGTTGGTCCGAGCGTGATCGACCCGCGTACCGGTGAAATCCTCGATGCCGACATCGGCATTACGCACGGCTGGGCACGGCTGCCGCGTTATTTGACGCGCTACCAGTTCACACAGCCTATGGCGTCGCAGGCCATGCCCGGTGCGTCATTTGCATACGGCGGTGGCAACCCCGCCAATTTCAATCTGTCACAGCAAGGACACACTCACGCCAATGGCGATTTCTGCACCTATGCGAATGACGCGATGGAAGAGGCATATTTCGGCATGGATCTTCTGGCGATGCGTGGCTTGCTCGGCCCAGACAGCGCTGCGGCCGACGCAATCGCCAAGGCGGTGGTGAAAGACGTGGTGACGCACGAAGTGGGCCACACCCTCGGCCTACGCCATAACTTCCGCGCGTCCACCATCCACTCGCTGGACAAGCTCAAAGATCCCGCATTCACTAAAGCCAACGGTCTGTCTGGATCGGTGATGGACTACAACGCCTGGAACATTGCCCTGGGTGATGAGAAGCAAGGCGAGTACGTGATGAGCACGCTCGGTGCCTATGACTATTGGGCGGTCGAGTACGCCTACAAGGAAATCGCGCCCGACAAAGAGAAGAGCGAGCTTGCCGCGATTGCTGCCAGGGGCGTACAGCCCGAGCTGGCGTACGCTACCGACGAGGAGACTGCGGGTGACGGCGACGGCATGGACCCCACCGTGAATCAGCGGGACCTGGGCAGTGACCCGCTCGCGTTTGCCGAGCGCCGTGTCGCACTGTCCAAAGAGTTGCTCAAGCGTATGAGCACTCGTGGCGTGAAGCCCGGTGAAAGCTACGGCATCCTGTCGCAGAGCTTTCGCAGCGTTTGGCGCAACATGGAAGTGGCGCTGGCCATGGCCAGCAAGTACGTCGGCGGCGTGACTTACGTACGCGACCACGGGGGTACCAGCCGCATGCCCTTTACGCCTGTTGCGGCGGCCGAGCAGCGCCGCGCGCTCAAGCTGATCAATAGCACGCTGTTCACACCCATGGGCTTTGACGTTCCGCCACAGCTTGCGGCGCAGCTCGCACCCGACGCACTCGAGCGCGGCTTTGCACCGCCTGCCGACGTACAGCCCAATGAAGTCTGGCTGGCCATGCAGCGCGGTGCGCTCGACAGGCTGATGAGTGACCGTGTGGCACAACGCATCACGCAAACGCCGAGCAAGCTGACCCAGGGCGATGCATTGCCGCTATCGGAGCTTTACGACACGCTGCAACGCAGTGTGTGGGCCGAGCTGCGCAGCGGTGGCGACATCAGCGCTGCGCGCCGCGCGCTGCAGCGAGAGCACCTGCGCCGTGTGACAGCCTCGCTCATCAAGCCCAGTGCTTCAGGTAATGCGGATGCCCGTGCCCTCAACCGCTTGACGGCGCGTGAGCTTCTGGCGCAAATTCGCGGCGCGAAAGCTGGCAAGCTGTCGCGCGAGGCGCGTGCGCATCTAGATGAAAGCGCAACGCTACTGGAAGAGGCGCTCAAGGCGTCCCTGGTGCGAGCCGGCTGAGGTTCATGGTTTTGCAGGTGTGATATTCGTTCATAGATACTCAATTGAGTAATATGCTTTTACTGCACAACCATGTGCCAGTAAAGACTATATACAACATAGAGTATCTATGAAATTGGATTCATGAATCACACTTTACAACCTTCACCTTCCTCCTTGCCCGCGCTTGTAGTGACCGTTGTCGGCAACGAAGCGCTCGCCAACCTATGCGGCCCGCTCGATGAAAACCTGCGGCAGATCGAAACCGGGCTTGATGTCAGCATTACGCGCCGGGGTGACGCG
>CAYSMM010000073.1:0-9565 GCA_964432095.1 uncultured Burkholderiaceae bacterium
ACAATGCCTATCTGCAGCGGCCGGACGTGCTGGGCGCGCGACGCCCGCGCACCCTCAACATGAGCACGATAGGGCAAGACCTGCTGCATGCCGCGCCCAAGATCGAGGCACTCATCGTTTACAACAGCAATCCAGTGGCCGTTGCGCCGCAGTCGGGCGAGGTGGTACGCGGCTTTACGCGTGAGGATTTGTTCACCGTGGTGCTGGAGCATTTTCAAACCGATACGGCTGACTACGCCGACTATGTTCTGCCGGCCACCACGCAGCTAGAGCACCTGGACGTGCACAAGGCTTATGGACATGTGTATTTCCTCGCCAACAACCCGGCGATTGCACCGCTTGGCGAGGCCAAGCCCAACACGCAAATCTTCCGCGAGCTGGCTGCACACATGGGCTTTGACGATGCATGCTTTGGCGAGAGCGACGAGCAGCTTGCGGCCAACGCGATTGACACCACGCATGCACGCGCGCAGGGTATGACCTGGGACGCGCTGAAGGAGCGGGGCTGGATGCGTTGCAGCGTGCCCGACGCACCGTTTGCGCAAGGCGGCTTTCCCACGCCCAGCGGCCGCTGCGAGTTCTACAGCGAAACGCTTGCGCAGCAAGGCATGCAGCCCGTGCCCACGTTTGTACCGCCGTATGAAAGCGCCGCGAGCAACCCTGAGCTTGCGCAGAGGTATCCGCTGGCCATGATCAGCCCGCCGGCACGCAACTTCTTGAACAGCAGCTTTGTGAACGTGAAGAGCCTGCGCGACATGGAAGGCGAGCCGCTGGTGCAGCTACACCCGCAAGATGCAGCCGCGCGAAGTATTACCGACGGCGCGATGGTACGCGTGTTCAATGATCGTGGCAGCTATGTGTGCAAAGCGCAGATTACCGATCGTGCCAAGCAAGGCGTGGTCGTGGGCCTAGGCGTGTGGTGGCGCAAGCTCGGTGCAAACGGCACCAATGTGAATGAGCTGACCCATCAACGGCTCACCGACATTGGCCGCGCACCGTGCTTTTATGACTGCTTGGTAGAAGTTGCGCTGCACGGCCCAGCATGAAGAGGTGGGTGATGTGGAGCTTGGGCAGCATGGGCGTAGGGGTAGCTGTGGCGCTGGTCGCGTGCCTGCTCGCGGGCTGCTCCAGCCTTGGCAACCTTGGTTATTACTGGCAGCAAACCAGCGGCCACTTCGCGATGATGCGCCTGGCCCGGCCGATTGCCGACGTGCTGGCCGAGCCATCGATGGATGCGCGCGTCAGGCAGCGACTGGAGTGGGTGCAACGCATGCGCCGCTTCGCGGTCGATGAGCTCAAGCTGCCTGACAACGACAGCTACACAAAATACGCCGACTTGAAGCGCCCCTATGTGCTTTGGAACATCGTGGCGACTCCAGCGCTCTCACTCCTGCCCAAAACCTGGTGCTTTCCGGTCGCCGGTTGCGTGAGCTACCGCGGCTACTTCGATAAACACGCGGCTGAGTTGCTCGCCTCACAACTCAAGGCCGAAGGCTACGACGTCAATGTGTACGGCGTGCCGGCATACAGCACGCTCGGCTGGTTTGCAGACCCGGTGCTCAATACCTTCATCAACTACCCCGAGGGTGAGCTAGCGCGCCTGATTTTTCATGAGCTGGCGCATCAAGTGGCCTACTCGAAAGATGACTCGACATTCAATGAATCCTTTGCAACAGCCGTGGAGCAGTTGGGCGTGGAGCGCTATCTCGCACGCTTTGCCAGTGCACAGACGAAGGCCGAGTACCAGGCCTTCAACAGCCGACGCGAAGATTTTCGCGCGCTGTTGCTCAAGCATCGCGAGCAACTGCAGACGGTATACACCTCGCGCATGAGCGACGAGACCAAGCGCGATCAAAAGCGTGCGGTGTTTGACGCATTGCGCGCCGAATATCAAAGCTTGAAGCAAGGCAAATGGGGCGGCTTTGCCGGCTACGACCGCTTCTTCTCACAGGAACTGAACACTGCTCACCTTGCCGGCGTGGCCACATACACAGCAGGCATTGCGATGTTCGAGAAGTTGTTCGAGGCAGAAGGCCGCGACTTTGCGCGCTTCTACGCACGTGTGAAATCGCTGGCGGCTACGGGTAAAGCCGAGCGTGACGCGCAGTTGGCCGCAATGAAATAATTTCGCAGCTTTTCCATCCACTCAACCCACATCGAGGCACCCATGGCAGACATTGAAATTCACCGCAAGCACAAGCTCGGGCTCGCCAAGGCCAAGACGGTGGCCAATAAAGTGGCGCGTGATCTGGCGGAGAAGTACGACCTGCAAAGCGAGTGGGATGGGCATACGCTGCACTTCAGCCGCGCGGGTATAGACGGGCACCTGGCCATCACCAAAGACTCGATGGACTGCCACGTCAGCCTGGGCTTTTTGTTCAAGGCGTTCAAAGGCCCGATTCAGGGCGAGATGGAAAAGAACTTCGACAAGCTGCTCAAGACCTGAGCCGGGTACGCAGATTCAGCAAATAAATCATTATACTCAATTGAGTATATTGTCTTTACTGGTCTATCAGTGTCCAGTAAAGCTTATATACAATTATGAGTATATAAACTCAATACTAACTCAATACTTTATGCTGGCCACACCCTGCTGGCCGCGCTGGAGTGTCTGATCTATGCCTTGCATGATGATGGCGTTCATGCCAAACGTGACGGCGCCATTCACGCGCGGGTTGCTGCGATAGCGGGTCAACATGTCGATCACCTGTGGGCTGGGCTCGCCGGTGGCAGGATCCACGTTGGGAATCGGGCATCGTGCGCATGGCTTCACGAGCTTGAGCGTGACGCTGCCAAACGTCAGCGTGTCCACGAAATCCTCGTCAAACGCTTCTTGCAGACCTGAGAGCACGATATTGGGCCGAATGCGACGCATGTCTACCTCGGCATGCTTTTGCTGCATCAGGCGCCTGTTGAGGTCGGCCAAAGAGGCGTCAGACGCGACGAGCAGCGGGTAGCCGTCGCTAAACGTATTGCGCGCCTCGACGCCACCCGTCCAAGTGAAGTTTGAAAGCCGCTTATGCTCGGGGTCAAATCGCGCCAGGCGTAAGCCTTGGACGCCGAGAAAGTCGCTGAACCATTGCGCGGCGGTGTTGCCCATATCGTAGGCGTTCACCACGTCGTCCCACACCCGCACCTTCACCGGCTGCTCGGCCGCATCCACGGGCAGCACCAGCGCCAGCATGCCCGGTGCGCGCAGCACTACCTCGCTGAACTTCACGATGGGCGTAATCAGCGCCATGCGTGGCAGCTCGCGCTGGGAGACGAATTCGCCTTGTGCATCGACCACCATCCATGCGCGGTCCAGTTCAAAGCCGGTTTCAATGATCAGGGCTTCGTCCAGCGCAGCGCCACCACAGCTTTTGACCGGATAGATGTGGAGTGAGTCGATGGCGACAGTTGTTTGCTTATTCATGCCGCAATTATCACGGCAGCACGGTGCGCAGCAGGGGCAGCCTGTTCACTTGAAGGGCATCAGGGCCGAGCTGAGGGCGTCGTCTTCCCTGCGCTGCTGGTCGGCCTTGCGCTCGGCGCGGTAGCGTGCGGCAGCTTCGGCTTGTGTGAGGTTCATGCGCCGCATTTGCTGCATTACATAAGCCACCTCACCGCCGCTAACTGCAGTGTCACGCAACTGCTGGTCGATCACGGCCATGGCGTCGCAGGTGTACAGCTGATCCATTTGCGGATGCCTGGCGTACACCGCTTTCGATATATGCTGGAGCGCATCGCTTTGCTCATAAGCGGCTTGTGCCGCAAGGGTCGTACTACTTAACTTTCTAAACAAATTAGCGCCTAGATGCAAACCCAGTAAGTGGTCTGAGTTCTTCACTAGCGTATCGGCAGCCCGCTCGCAGGCGCTGCCCGGCAGCAAGGGGGCAGCATTACCAGCGCTTGTAGCGCAGGCTGAGATCAGCTGCTGATAGCCTTCGATCGACAGCGACCACAATGTCGATAGCTGCACCATCTGTACCAAACCTCTTTCTAGAGTGGACAACTCAGCCGGCATATGGGCCTGCAAGTGACGTATCGTCGCGTCGTAACCCATGTGATCGCGCCTTGCACCGGTAGCCCTTAGCAGCGCGTCACGCTGCGCTAAAGCGTCTTTACTGTTTTTGGCTTCGTCTGCCAGTGCAAGCCAAGACTGGATGTTGTCGCTGTCGATCTGTGCCCAGCGCTTGGCACTGAAGTCGCCACAGCGTTCCGGTGTAAACCGCTTGCACGCCAAGCGTGCAAGCATGAAAACATAGCCATTACTGTTTTCGTCGGCCAGTTTCAGCAGCTTGAGCACATGCTCTCGGCCCGTATCCGACAGCGCATCCACCGTGCACGGCTGCCCTGGGGGGCAACGCGCGGCTTGTGCCGCATCGCCTGCCGCATTGCGAGGCACGAGGTTGGCATCGGCAATCGCAGCGGCGTAGTGCCCCCAGGAACGAGCCTCGATCGAGTTGCTGCTGGTCAGTTTTTCAATCAGCCGTGATTCTGCGTTGCGTAGCATCGCCTGCAACTGCGGCGGTAAGTCTTCACCGCCTGCCATCGGCAATTTACCCATGCCGCACACCTCGATCTCTGTGAGCGCGGGCTTCTCTGTGTGCGGTGCGCTGGCCGCTGAGGCGGGCGGCAACAGCGAATCCAGCCCTTTGATACCCGGTTGCAGCGCTGGTGGAGCACGCTCGATGCTGACGCCGGCCACACGCGGGGCATCTTCATGGGCTTCAAACGGCTCGATGAACACCAGCCAGCCGAGCATAAATGCGCCTGCCAGGCTGATGGCTGCAATCAATAGCCGCAAGAACTCCTTACGCCACTGCATGTATAGGAGTGTATGCGTGCAGGCTATGCTATGCGCAGGCTTGGCGTACTCAAGCTGCCATAGCCGCACATGATGTCGCGTATATGCTCAATGATGCGATGCCTGGCTGCAAACACCATTGCTACCTGTAGCGGTATGTAGCGCGATGTGAACGGCATGCTGCGATGCAATGGCGTGATCGAATAGGTTTACCGACCAAATAAGCCCTTGAGCTTTTCCTTGGCTTTGTCCTTGATCTCGTCTTTGGCGCTCTTGTCACTCTTGGCGGGCTCGGCTACAGGCGCTGTGGCAGAGGCGGGTGCTGATGCTGCCGCTGTAGCAGGTTTGCTTGCAGGAAGGCCCAGTTTGTCGCGCAGTTTATCTTCGAGCTTTGACTTGGCCTTGTCCTTCACATCCTCGATTTTTGTCCCAGCCGCTGCCGCCACAGCTGCGCTGGCGACCTTGCTCCACTGAATGTCGTAGCTCAAGTTGTCCAGCGGACCCGTCAGCCGCACGGGAATCGTCAAGTCTTTGAGTTGACTCAGATCCTCAGCACCACCCTGGCCTTTGGATGTATTGACGAGTGTGGCCTTCACCAGATAGTCCATCGCGTCGTTGCCCAAGTCCACCTTGCCCTCGCCGCCAATGCGTACAAACGGGCTGAGCGCCTTCAGATCGTTCATACTCATTACACCGTTGACGAGCGTGAATGTTGCCGTCATCTCGGAGAAATCCGTCTTCTCAGATCGGCTAGCTGCGATACGTTGATCGCGGTTCAAGCTCAGCGCGGCCTTGGCCTCGCGCAGGCTTTTGGCGAGGTTGATGCCCTTTACCGCACCGTCGCGCAGCACCACTTTACCGTCGCCGTTCAGCGTTTTCTTGATCTGGCCGACAGTGGTGCCAACGCCGGTCACGTTCAGGGTGATGTTGCCGCGGCCTTCGAGCATGTCCTTGTCGGAGAAGTCCTTGAGAGCCTGCTGCACATTCACATTGGTCATCGTCTGCTTCAACGCAACCTTCTGCGCACCACCACGAGTGCTTTCAATCACGGCCGAGCCTTCGATGCTGCCTTCATAGACCTTGGCACTGATCACCGGCAGCGTTAGACGGCCGCGCTCGCCTTTGGCCTCGAGCCGCACATCGCGAAAGCTCTTCTTGTCGTAGATCAGCTGCCCTGCGCGCAGGCTGCCGCTGACAACCAAGTCTTCGACGAACGATAGATCCACCTCTGTGGCATTGATCGCGGCGGTGCCTTTGCCCGCTGGTACAGGCGCAGTAGATGGTGCGGGGGACGCTGTCCTGGCTGGAAGGTAGCGGTCTGCATTGAGTTGATCGACGGTGACATCGGCGCGCACGACCGTTGGGCCGCCTGCTGCGCCAAGCTGTGCCGTGCCGGCCAGCGTGAAGTTACTGTCGTCCAGCTTGCCCTTGAGATCAGCATTGCCACGCGAGGCTTTCACGTCCCACGCCGCCTTACCTTGCGCATTGAGTGCCAGTTGTTTGAAAGCTTGTGACGGGTCTTTCGCATCCAGCTGAACCGCAAGCCGTGGCAGCTCGAAACGCAAAGCTTCCAGGTTTGCCAGCACATCGGCATTGGCATCCAGCCTGGCCTGCTTGTCACCCTGCGAGCCCTGGCCATTGATGCGCACGCCGTTAATGGTGAGTGCCTTCATCGTGCCGCCCATCGCGCCGCTGCTGATCGTGCCTTGCAGCGGCGTTTGGCCTTCCACCTTGAACTTGCCGCGCAATTGATCGCCGCGGGCAGACTCGGGAGTGACTGCGAGCGCAGGCATGGCAACGCTTGCGTCAAACGCATTGCCGCCACGCCTGCCCCGCGCCGCAAGTTGTATGTCTTGCACCTGAACACGGGTGGATTTGCCGTCAAAGTCAAGTTTGGGCAAGGAGAGGTTTAGGCTGTCGAGGCGTGTCCCGGAGAACGTGCCATTGCCTTCGAGCTTGGCTTGTGTGGCGGCCACTTTTTGTGCTGGCAGGTCTGCTGCAATCTGTACCGCATCGAGCTTTATGTCCAGCGGCTCGTCGTTGTAGCGCCCGGCAATCTCGCCGCGCAGCTTCTGGGCTGCAAGCGTTTGCTTGCCCAACGAAAATGCTAGCTCGGTGGCGCTGATGTCCAGCTTGGACGCGTCAAGCACGGCCGCACCTTTTTTACGGCCAGGTTGCGTCAGCAGCTTGCCCTTGCCGACGAGTTTGAAGTCTCTGGCATTGAGCGCATCGTTCTTGCCGTCAAACGCCATGTTACCTTGCAGCGTACCGTCAAGATTCTCAAAAAACGGCCCGGAGCCTTTGAGTGCGAGGCTTGCATCGCTGAATTCGAACAGTTGCTGCGCAAGATCGAAGCGTAACCCACCCTTGATCGATAGTTTCGCCGCTGCCTTGGGCTGGCGCGAGTCGATATCGGCTGTGAGCGTGAGCGTCGTGGGGGTATTGTCGGCGATACGGCCGCTTTTCATGCTCAGGTTCTCGACGGTGGCATCGGTGCCGGCCAGTGCGTCTTTGATGGTGAGGGTGACGCGTTCGAGTGCGATATCGCGCACGTCAAACCTCACCGTGCTCGGTGATGACGAGGTCTCCTGCGCAAGCAGATCGTCGATGTTGCGCTTACCGTCCTTGGCGCGAACATACTTGGCGGTTACACCGCGTGCGGCCACTTTGTCGACCTGTGCGTTGCCGCTGAAAAGCGGCAGCAGTGCAACCGAAAGCTCCAGGGCCTCGGCGCTCAGAAACTGCGTGTTGCTGGCCCGCTCGGAAAGCTTGACGTCATTGAGCGCTACATGCAGCTTGGGCCACAGCCCGAGCTTGATCGGCCCGTCTATGGTGAGGGTGCGGTTCTTGCTGTCTTTGACTGCCTGCGTGATTTGTTGCTTGTAGCTGTTCGGATCAAACGACAGCAGCAGCCAGGCTGCAGCGGCGGCCGTCAGCGCTACGAGCGCGCCAATACCGATTAAAGACCATTTGAGAATCGGGTTCATGGCTGATTAACGTGCGTGAGACAATGCCAGCATACTGATCTGGTGTGTTGGTTTATGCAAGTTTGTGTTGCCTGGCCGGGCACATCACACCAAGTCTGAGCAAAGGTTTGTGTCGAATGTTTGAGAATGTAGCGTTGCAGCAAGTTGATGTCGCTGTGCTCGGTAGCGGGCTGGTGGCTTATGCGGCTGCGCTGTCGCTGGCACAGACCGGCCTTTCTGTCGCGTTGGTTGGCCGTGCTCAGCCTGCACCCCGGTTGTCTGGCGAAGCCGCCTATGACAACCGCGTGTTTGCGCTCAATGCCGCGTCGCGCGACTGGCTGCGTACCTTGCGTGTATGGGACGCAATGCCAGCGTCGCGTGTGCAGCCGGTACAAGCCATGCAGGTGTATGACGGCAATCTCGGTGGTAATTTCGACCGTAATTCGCAAGCCGCGCAGCTGAGTTTTGACGCTTATGCCGCAAAGCAGGAAGCCTTGGCGTGGATCGTCGAGTCGCGGGAGCTGCAGCAGGCGCTCAGCGGCGCGGTGCAGTTTCATCCACGCGTTACCCGTGTTTACGTCGATGCTCAAAGCTTACGGTTGACCGAACAGCGCATGCAGGTGCAGTGCCAGGCCGGCGTTGTGGAGGCTCGCCTCGTGGTTGTGGCGCAGCCCTCTGCGGCTGCACTGGTGAACAATGCCGGCTTTGAGTGGGATGAGCACGACTACCGGTCTCACGCCCTCGTGGGCACTCTGCAGTGCGAGCGGCCACACCTCGGCACGGCCTGGCAGTGGTTTGGGCAATGTGATGGATTACCCAGTGTGCTGGCATTGTTGCCGCTCCCATCAACGGGGGGCGGTCAGACGCAGAACTTTGTTTCGCTGGTCTGGTCAACCCCACTGAGTCCCGCGCTCAAAGCGCTGCCCGCGCATGAGCTGGCAGGCCGCTTGACCGATGCAAGCCAGGGTGCGTTGGGGCAACTGACGCCGCAGGGTGAGATGGCCTTGTGGCCGCTGAAGCGGCGTATTGCCAAGGAGGCTTGGCGTGGCCGTGTGGTGCTGGTGGGCGACGCCGCTCATGTGGTGCATCCACTCGCAGGGCAGGGGTTGAACCTGGGCTTGCAGGATGTGCAGTTGCTCGCGCAGGTGCTGGACGCACGCGAGGGCTTCAGGCCGATGAATGACGAGCGGCTGGCGCGGCGCTACATGCGCGCGCGGGCCGAGCAGGTGGGTGCGATTGCCGCGCTCACGCATGAGTTGTGGGGCGGCGCAGCGGGCTCGTCGCTGCTGCACGCGGCGCTGCGCGAGCGTGGCATGCAGTGGGTAGACGCGCTGCCCTGGCTCAAGCGTGAACTGGTGGCGCATGCGCAGGGCACGGCATTTCTGCGCTGAACGCCATCCTTGAGATGAATGAACTGCAGCTGAATTTTCAAACTCAACAACTGACGCACCGCGTCCGGGGTAAGGCAAGATGATGATGAACACATATTCTCGAACAGCGGCTCATGCCCGCAATGTTGCTGGCTATACTGCCGCCAAGTTTGCGCTGGCGGCTTCGGCGGCGCTGTTGATCGGCGGGCTTTGGGCCTACAGCATGAAAGCGCAAGCTCAAGCGCCCGCACCGGCCGCGCCGGCTGCTCCTGCCAGCATGGACGCGCTGCGCAAGCTGCTAGAAGAGCGTATGGGTGTGCCCAAGATCGATGAGTTGAGCCGCGCGCCTGCGGGACTCATTGAAGTGCGTGTCGGCAACGAGATTTACTACGCCGATCCCTCTGGCAGCTTCCTCATCGCAGGCAACCTGATTGATTTGC
>CAYSMM010000074.1:0-2655 GCA_964432095.1 uncultured Burkholderiaceae bacterium
GCGCGCAGCGGGCTGGTGGATGCCGGCCAGGTGCTGCGCGGCGTACGCGGCATTGCCGTGAGCGAATTCACCAGCAGCGACGTGGTGCGTCATCCGCTGGTTGCGCGTATCGTAGAGGCTTATGAGCGCCGCGACGGTAAAGCACGCACTTGAGTTGTCGCTTCAGTTCGGCACAGCCGAGCATAAGCCGTTGCTCACGCGCGCACGTGTCAAGCGCTGGGTGAGCGCAGCCATCGAGACCGATGCCGTGCTGACCTTGCGCTTTGTGGGTGAGCAGGAAGGCCGAGAGCTGAACCACGGCTATCGCGGCAAAGGCTATGCCACCAATGTGCTGACGTTCGACTACTCGCACAACCCAGTGGAAGCCGACTTGGTGCTGTGCTGCCCGGTGGTTGAGCGCGAGGCTGCCGAGCAAGGCAAAGAGCTGTTGGCGCATTACGCGCATCTCATCGTGCACGGCGTGCTGCACGCGCAGGGCTACGACCACATCAAGACCAAGGATGCCCAGCTGATGGAGGCGCGCGAGGTTGCCTTGCTGGCTGGGCTGGGTTTTGAGAATCCCTATCTCTAGACACACCGAGCACAATCCAGCCGCGCGCTCGCGATAGTCGTCGTATTAGCGACCCATCATCCAACCCGCGCCATGTATGCGCTGCAGGAGCCTGTCATGACCCCCTCATCCAACCCTAGCGAATTCCGCACCGAGAAAGACACCTTCGGCCCTATCGATGTGCCGGCAGACAAGTTGTGGGGAGCCCAGACGCAGCGCTCGCTGCAGTTCTTTGCCATTTCGCACGAGAAAATGCCGCTGGCGGTGATGCATGCACTTGCGCATTGCAAGCGTGCTGCAGCCATCGTCAACCAGGATTTGGCAGGTCTGCCTGCCGGCACGGCACAAGCCATTGTGCAGGCGTGCGACGAGGTGATCGCCGGCCAGCATGATGCCGAGTTTCCCTTGAGCGTGTGGCAAACAGGTAGCGGTACGCAAAGCAACATGAACATCAATGAGGTGCTGGCTAACCGCGCCAGCGAGCTGCTCGGTGGCGAGCGCGGTGCTGCGCGGCAGGTGCACCCGAATGACGACGTCAATCGCGGCCAGTCCAGTAATGACGTATTCCCCACCGCCATGTACGTGGCCACTGCGCTGGCTCTCAAGCGTGAAGTGCTGCCTGCGATTGAGGCGCTGCATGATGCGTTGCAAACCAAAGCCGCCGAAATGGAAGGCATAGTCAAGATCGGACGCACGCATTTGCAAGATGCCACACCGCTGACGCTGGAGCAGGAGTTTTCTGGTTACTCTGCGCAACTGTCACATGCCAAATACGCCATAGAGTTGTCACTGTCTGGGCTGTGCGAGCTGGCGATTGGCGGCACAGCAGTGGGTACGGGACTGAATACACATGCTGACTTTGGTAACCGCGTGGCGGCGCAGCTCAGCCAGCAGCTCGGCATGACGTTTCGATCGGCTGTCAACAAGTTCGCAGCACTTGCTGCGCACGACGAGCTGGTGCACGCGCACGGCGCGCTCAAAACACTGGCGGCTGCGTTGATGAAGATTGCCAACGACGTGCGCTGGCTTTCAAGCGGCCCACGCAGCGGACTGGGTGAGATCGCAATCCCCGAGAACGAACCCGGAAGCTCCATCATGCCCGGTAAGGTGAACCCAACGCAGTGCGAGGCGCTCACCATGTTATGCGCACAGGTGATGGGCAATGACGTGGCCATCAACATCGGCGGTGCGTCCGGTAACTTTGAGTTGAACGTGTTCAAGCCGCTGCTGGCGCACAACTTTCTGCAAAGCTGTCGGCTGCTGGCTGACGGAATGCAAAGCTTTGCCACGCATTGCGTGCAAGGCATCACACCCAACCGCGCACGAATCACGCAACTGCTCGATCAATCGCTGATGCTCGTCACTGCTTTGGCGCCACACATCGGCTACGACAAGGCTGCTCAAATTGCCAAGAAGGCGCATGCTGACAGCAGCACCCTGAGGGAGGCCGCGCTGGCGCTGGGCTACGTCAGCGCACAGCAGTTTGATGATTGGGTGAAGCCTGAGAAGATGATCAAACCCGGCGTGTGAGTTCTGGACAACCCATTTTGGTATTTGCTATATACAGCATGTAGCTTTACATTAAGTAAATAATACCAGAAACTGGCATATACTGCATTGAGTAATAAGAATATTTAGCGGCTGGTTGTTGATTTGGCAGTCTGCTGTATGGCGAGCAAGCACGGCGCTGGTGATCGCTAAAGGCTATGCACGACAGAACCGATATACCTCGTCCGGACCGAGCGAGCGTCGTACATCTCCGCGCTGCCACAGGCAATGCAGATGCGCGAGCGCCTCTCCAAGTGCAAAGGTGAGTTGATGCAAGTCCAGCCCAGGGCGAAACAACACACTTACAGCATCGGTCGCACTCAAAGGTTTGCCGCAAGCATCCAGCAGGGTTTGTAGCCGCTCGGCATGGTGTTCATGCTGCTGGCGCAAGCGCGCATGCATGCCGGTGAACGGCTTTCCATGCGAGGGCAGTACCAAGGTATCTGCATGCAGGGGCTCGAATGAACGCAGCGAATCTAGGTATAGCGGCAGCGGGTTGGCCTCGGGCTCGATGTCGAACACGCTCACATTGGTGCTGATGCGTGGCAACAGCATGT
>CAYSMM010000074.1:2665-9545 GCA_964432095.1 uncultured Burkholderiaceae bacterium
TCACCACTGATCAGCAGCTTACGCGCCTCGCACCAAAGCGAGGCATGTTCGGGTGCATGACCGTAGCCGATGATGACTTGCCAATCATCATTGCCAATACGTATGCGCTGCCCGCCCATGATGCGCGTGTAGCGCTGTGGCATCTGCGGCACCATGGACTTGAAGTAATTACTACGCGCACGGATCTTTGCGATGGAATCATCGTCGTTTAAGCCGTGCCGCGCAAAATGGGCAGCCGCACCCTCACCGCCAGAGCCATGAGTGCCTTCTGCGAAGAGCGCCGCGAATGCAAAGTCTGTGGCCGTCATGCATACCGGCACCTGCCACTTGTTGGACAGCCAGGCCGCGTTGCCCACGTGGTCGGGGTGCATGTGCGTCACGATGACGCGCAGTACGGGTAGGCCGTCCAGGTGCGCGGCAAACACCTGATCCCACAGCACACGTGTGCGCTCCACGCCAATGCCGCAATCCACAACCGTCCAGCCCTCGCGGCCGTCCATGTAATCGCGCAGCAGCCAAAGGTTGATGTGATCCAGCGCAAAGGGCAGCGGCATGCGCACCCACTTGACGCCAGGAGTAATTTCCATTGCCGCACCCTCGGCGGGCAGCGAGTCGGCAAAGGGGTAGTACAGCTCGTATTCTTTGGTGTTAGCCATAATGCTGCTAAGTTGACGATTACGTCAGTCTAACGAGTTGCAATCAATGCCGCCATCAGGCACCCGTACCTACTCCAAAAGCCCAGTATTGATGAGTACCCACACGACCTACACAATCACCGAGTTAGCGCAGGAGTTTGACATCACGCCGCGCGCCATCCGCTTTTATGAGGACGTTGGCCTGCTCACACCCGAGCGCGCTGGCGCTGGCGGCCGCGTGCGCGTCTACTCGCAGCGCGACCGTACACGGCTGAAACTGACTTTGCGTGGCAAGCGTCTGGGCTTGAGCCTGAATGAGGTCAAGCAACTGGTGGACATGTACGACACCGAGGCTGATACCGCGCCCCAGTTACGTGCGTTCTTGCAAGTACTGCAGGCGCACCGTGCACAGTTGCAGCAGCAGTTGCAGGACATTGAAGATACTCTGGCTGAAATTGCACAGCATGAGGCGCGCTGCGAGCGACTATTGAACGAGGTGCGCAAGCCAGCGCGCAAACAGGCTGCCAAGAGGTCGCAAAGATCGATTGACGTAAACGTAAAGTAAACTACTTCCAGAAAGAGCATGAGTAAAGGAATTGCACCATGAGCCTGCCCGGACTGGACTATCAATTGGGGGAAGACATCGACGCGTTGCGTGACACAGTACGCAGCTTTGCCGATGCTGAGATCGCGCCGCGTGCGCAGCTCATTGACGAGAGCGACCAGTTCCCCATGGACTTGTGGCGAAAGATGGGTGAGCTGGGTGTGCTCGGCATTACCGTGCCCGAGGAGTATGGCGGCGCTAACATGGGCTACCTCGCGCACATGGTGGCGATGGAGGAGATCAGCCGTGCGTCTGCAAGTGTTGGCCTGTCCTACGGCGCACACAGCAACCTCTGCGTGAACCAGATCAAGCGAAACGGCAATGAGGCGCAGAAAGCCAAGTACTTGCCCAAGCTCATCAGTGGCGAGCATGTGGGCGCACTCGCCATGAGTGAACCCGGTGCCGGCAGCGACGTGATTGGCATGAAGCTGAAGGCCGAGGACAAGGGTGGTTACTACCTGCTCAACGGCAGCAAGATGTGGATTACCAATGGCCCGGACGCCGACACCATGGTGGTGTATGGTAAGACTGAACCTGAGCTGGGAGCGCGCGGCGTGACGGCCTTCATCGTTGAAAAGGGTATGAAGGGCTTTTCTACCGCGCAAAAACTCAGCAAGCTGGGCATGCGCGGCAGCCATACCGGCGAAATGGTGTTCAACAATGTGGAGGTGCCTGTCGCCAACGTGCTGGGCACGGTCAACGGTGGTGCCAAGGTATTGATGAGCGGGCTGGACTACGAGCGTGCTGTGCTGGCAGCAGGGCCCATCGGCATCATGCAGTCGGTGATGGACAATGTGATCCCTTACACCCATGACCGCAAGCAGTTTGGCCAAAGCATTGGCGAGTTCCAGTTGATCCAAGGCAAGGTGGCCGACATGTACACCGTACTGCAGGCCGCGCGTGCGTTTTGCTACACCGTGGGCAAGAACCTGGACAAGCTTGGTGCCGAACATGTGCGCCAGGTACGCAAGGATTGCGCAAGCGTCATCTTGTGGTGCGCAGAGAAGGCTACCTGGATGGCCGGCGAAGGCATTCAGATTTTCGGGGGCAATGGCTATATCAACGAATACCCGCTTGGCCGCTTGTGGCGCGACGCCAAGCTCTATGAAATTGGCGCGGGCACCAGTGAGATTCGCCGCATGCTGATTGGCCGTGAGCTGTTTGCGGAGACGATGTGAGCAACGTGCAGGCCAAACGGCGCCTGGTGTGCGTGGGCGGCGGGGGTTTTTTGCTCGACGATCGCTCATATGCGCAAGCGCAAGATGCTTGCGCTTGCGCGCGCGCGGCATGCAGACGGCCGCAAGCGGGTGTTGTACCTCGGCACGGCTAGCGGTGATTCGTACATGGCTCGCGTCAAGTTTCTCGAATGCTTCACACGCCTTGGCGCAGTGGCCGATACGCTGCCATTTTTTCCGTATGAAATGCATCGAGACTATGGGCAGGCGGTGCTGGACTCAGACTTGATTTACGTCGGTGGCGGCAACACGGTCGCCATGATCGCGGTGTGGCAGACCTTTGAGTTTGACAAGGTGCTGCGTGCAGCATACGAACAAGGCACGGTGCTCGCGGGCATCAGCGCCGGCGCCAACTGCTGGTTCCGTGACTACGTGACAGACAGCGTACCCGGTGGCGGTGTGCGTCAGGGTTTGGCATGGGTTGATGCGGCATTCTGCCCGCACCTCGACAGCGAATCATGGCGGCAGGCCATCGTGCGTAGCCTATCGGGCCGCACTTACGCGGCAGGTGAGCGCGTCGTAATGAGTTTTGAGAACGAATCCCTGGCTGAGGTCTGGCGCTTTGCCGACAACACCAAGGCCTGGGTTGACGGGCAGGATTACGCGTGAGCGATGCAACGCCTATCGCGCTTGGTGTACCGGGCTACAGCTTGCGCAGCTGGCGTGTGGAGGATGCTGCTGACATGGCCTTGCATCTCAACAACCCGGAGATCGGTCGACATATGTCCGACTGGTACCCTGCTGAGGGCTACACCTTGCAGCATGCTACCGACTGGGTCACACGCGGCCATGTGGAGTTTGGCGGTATCCACTGGGCCATTACATTTGAAGACCGGGCCGTTGGGGGTGCGGGGTTGCATCCACAATGCGGGTTTTCTCGTTGCAATGCAGAGCTTGGGTACTGGCTATCGCAGCAACATTGGAGCAGAGGCGTTGGCTCAGCGGTGGTGCGCGAGCTCACTCAGCACGCCTTCAACAGTAACGCCGAAGTCACGCGCGTGTTTGCGCCGGTCCATGCCAGCAACCTGCGCTCGCAGCGAATTTGTGAGAAGAATGGTTTTGTGTGCGAAGGCCTGCGCCGCATGAGCGTGATCAAGGCAGGCTGTGCGATCGACACCGTGGTGTGGGCCGCCTACCGTGATTCTTGGAAATAAATCGGATTCATCATGCCGCTGCGCCACTTGCTGGATCGTAACCGTGAATGGGCTGCCCGCATGGAAGCAGAGCGGCCGGGGTTCTTTACACGGCTTTCCGAGCAGCAGACGCCACGCTACATGTGGATAGGCTGTAGCGACAGTCGTGTACCGGCGAACCAGATTGCCGGGCTGGACCCTGGCGAGGTGTTCGTGCACCGCAATGTGGCCAACGTGGTGGTGCATTCCGATCTGAACTGTCTTTCTACAGTGCAGTTTGCGGTGGAGCGTTTGAAGGTGCAGCATGTCATCGTGTGCGGGCACTACGGCTGCAGTGGCGTGCAGGCGGCACTCGAGGGCGCGCGCATCGGATTGGCGGACAACTGGCTGCGGCACGTGCAGGATGTGCGCGACCGGCATCGTAATTTTTTGGCCACATTGGCGCACGACACGCGCATACAATTGCGCAAATTGTGCGAGCTCAATGTGATTGAGCAGGTGGCTAATGTGTGCCTGTCCACCGTAGTGCAGGACGCGTGGGCGCGCGGGCAAACCATCAATGTACATGGCTGGGTGTACGGTATTGAGGATGGTTTGATCAAAGATCTGCATATCCGTGTCACTGACAATGCGGGCCTGGAGAGCGCTTACGCACGGGCGCTGGCGCTGATCATGGCGCGTGCGCCCGAAGCCGCATAAGCCCACTTTTAGAGGTGCTATGTTTCCGTCCAAGCTTGACTCAAGTCTTGCATTCAACATTGCTCGTGAGATGCTGGATGGCTTTAACAAGCACTACCGCTTGTTCCGTGAGGTGGGGCACGCTGCGAAGGAGCGTTTTGAGCGAGCTGACTGGCGCGGGCAACAGCAGGCGCAGCGTGACCGCATCGCGTTTTATGACTTGCGTGTAGATGAATGTGTGGACCGCTTGCAACGCGAGTTTGATGCCGAGAAGCAGCCGATGGAAGTGTGGCAGCAAGTCAAGCTGCACTACATCGGCCTGCTGACTAATCACTATCAACCCGAGCTGGCTGAGACATTTTTCAACTCAGTCACGTGCAGGATCCTGCACCGCAGCTACTTTCACAACGACTTTATTTTCGTGCGGCCCGCCGTCAGCACCGAGTACATCGAGAACGACGAGCCCGCTGCGCAGCCCACCTATCGCGCTTACTACCCACATCGTGATGGCTTGCGTAAAACCTGTGAACGCATTCTCACCAATTTGCAATTCAACAAGCCATTTGCAGATTTGAATCGCGATGTAGGCTATGTGATCAAGGCGTTTGAAGAGCGCTTTGGTGAGCTGGACGCCGCCGAGGGGCGCTCGCCGGCCATCAGCTTCAACTTTCAAATACAGGTGTTGTCCGCGCCATTCTTCCGCAACAAGGCAGCCTATGTGATTGGTAAGGTGGTAAACGGCTACGACGAAATTCCGTTTGCACTGCCGATTCTGCACAACGAGCAGGATCAACTGTTCGTGGACACGGTACTTGCCACGCGCGACGAGTTGCTGATGCTATTTAGCTTTGCGCGCTCGTACTTCATGGTGGACATGGACGTGCCTTCGGCCTATGTGCAGTTCCTGCGCAGCCTGATGCCCAGCAAACCGCGCGCCGAGCTGTACAGCGCCATCGGTTTACAAAAGCAGGGCAAGACATTGTTCTACCGCGACTTTCTCGCTCACCTGCGCCACTCCAGCGACGATTTCATCGTGGCGCCGGGCATCAAGGGCCTGGTGATGAGCGTGTTCACGTTGCCGTCTTTTCCCTACGTGTTCAAGGTGATCAAAGACTACTATCCGCCACCCAAGGAAACCTCACGTGAGCAGATACGCGGTAAGTATCTGCTGGTAAAGCAACACGATAGGGCAGGAAGAATGGCAGACACCTGGGAGTATAGTGATGTGGCGTTCCCCAAACATCGCTTCTCGGACGCTCTGGTCGAAGAGTTGCGCAAGCATTGCGCAAGCCAGTTCGAGGAGGATGGTGACGACTATGTCATCAAGCATTGCTACATCGAGCGGCGCATGATCCCGCTAAACCTCTACCTGCAAAAAGCCAGTGACGCAGAGCTGGACCGTGCGATTCAGGAGTACGGCCAGGCGATCAAGGACCTGGTGGCTGCTAACATCTTCCCAGGTGACATGCTGTACAAAAACTTTGGTGTCACCCGCCAGGGCAAGGTGGTGTTTTACGACTATGACGAGATCGAGTACGTCACCGACTGCAAATTCCGCAAGGTGCCGCAGCCGATGAATGAGGAAGACGAACTCTCCGGTGAAACCTGGTACGCAGTCGCCAAAGGCGATGTGTTCCCCGAGACCTTCGGCACCTTTTTGCTCGGTGATGCACGTGTCAAGGCGGCCTTTTTGAAGCACCATGCTGATTTGTTGCAACCTGAGTTCTGGCAAGGATGCAAAGAGCGTATCCAGCATGGCCATGTGCACGATGTGTACCCGTACTCAGTAGAAAAGCGCTTTTGTAATCGTTTTGCAGATCGCAGCGGGCGCGTAGCGCTAGCCGACGCAAAGAGCGAATGACGCGATGCAGCAATTTGGAGTAAAACTCAGGTTTGAGAACGAGCAACAGCGGCCTAGGCATGCCGTCATGCCACGCAGAATACTCATCACCATGCAAAGGAGTTGATCATGTCCGACCCCATCGTCATTGTTTCCGCAGCCCGCACGCCCATTGGTGGCATGCTGGGAGACTTCGCTGCATTGCCGGCCTACACATTGGGTGCAGTGGCCATCAAGGCGGCTGTTGAGCGCGCCGGCGTGAAGGGCGACGACATCGGCGAGACACTGTTCGGCAACTGCCTGATGGCCGGCCAGGGCCAGGCGCCTGCGCGGCAAGCAGTACTCGCCGCAGGTTTGCCGCAAAGCGTGGGTGCGGTCACGTTGTCCAAGATGTGCGGCTCGGGGCTCAAGGCTGTCATGATGGCTGCCGACATGCTGAGCGTGGGTAGCCACGAGGTGATGATTGCCGGTGGCATGGAGAGCATGACCAATGCGCCGCACCTGCTGTTGAACGCGCGCAAGGGCTACCGCTATGGCGCAGTGACGGCCTACGACCACATGGCGCTCGACGGGTTGGAAGATGCGTACGACCGCGGCAAGGCCATGGGCGTGTTTGCCGAGAGCTGTGTGGCCAAGTACAGCTTCACGCGTGAAGAGCAAGACAAGTTTGCGATCGCGTCTACCGAGCGTGCGCTTGCCGCCAACAAGGACGGCAGCTTCGACTGGGAGATAGCGCCCGTCACGATTGCAGGCAA
>CAYSMM010000075.1:0-9496 GCA_964432095.1 uncultured Burkholderiaceae bacterium
GAGCTCCTTGAACAGCCCCAAGAGCCCTGTCACGGCCAGCACCATGCCGACAAGCCATGCGCGTTCAAGCCCGATACGCTTGACCCCTTGCACCCACAGCGGCAATGACGCCGCAGCCGCAATGAAGTACGCCAGCAAGAACACGCCGGGGTCAGGGGCCTGCAAGCGGTCTTTCACAAAGAACAGCAGCAGCGTGGCCGGGATCGCAGCAGCCACGCCATTGACCACGAATACCCCACACAAACGTGCAAAGCTGCGATTGGCCATCACGGCACGCCACACCGCCATGCCCTGCGCCGCGTGATGCATCGCTGCACCAGCCGGGCGTGGCCCGCGAGCCAGCATCCATAGGGCAATGACAATCAGCACTGCTAATACAATTGGGAGTATTTGCTCATTACTGGTTGATGGGATTATGCTGGCGGCCAATACTCCAAATAGTGCAAATCCCTCACGATACGCCGAGATGCGTGATTGTGTAGTTGTTTCAGCGCTGAGTTGCGTACCCCAGCTCTGATGCAGCACCGTCAGCAAGCTGTACGCCAGGTAGGTGAGCGCCAAAGCCACGGCCAGCCACGCCAAAAGCCCAGGCAAGCTCAGCCGTGGCGCAAACCACAGCGCGAAGAAGCCCAGCACCATCACCAACGCACCCCATGCAGCCGCGATGAGTGCCGCGCGAGGGCCTCGGGCCAGCAGGCGATCGACATAACGTCCAATGAATGGATCTGCAAAGGCATCACCCAACCGCGCGACAAAAAGCAGTGTGCCCAGTGCTGCCAGCGGCACCGCGTAATGCGTGGCGTAGAAGTTGGGCAACAACACATACAGCGGCAGTGCCGCGAAAGCAAGCGGTGCGCCCAGCAAGCCATAGCGCAGCAACGCTTGCGAATCGAGCCGCACAGGAGATACTGCACTAAGGTTCATGACGGCTTGGGCGTGTTGCCTGCGGCCGGCTGCTGCTCGCCTTGCGGCTTTTGCAAGCCTTTGAGCAACGCAGCGCGTAGCTTGGGCTGCGTGGTTTCTGGCTTGAGCCAGATGCCGAAAAAGCAGTCGGTAAAGCGCTCGCCTTCAATTGCGCCGCTGCGCTTGCCGTTGTAGTAAAAGCGCGTGGAGCCATCCCGCATGGCCACGCCTGCCAGCGTGTCGCTGGCTTTCACATCAGGAAAGGCTTGGGTCATTGCAACCAACCAGCGTGCGTGCTCATCTGCCGAGCCGCAGTTTTGTTTGGCCATCTCGGCAACGCTGCGCTCTGCGATCTGCTGACCGTTCAAACGGCGCGCGTACTTCAATACCAGCACAAACTCACCGGCTGCAAGTTGTGTGGGTTCAAACCGCCCGGGCTTGGCGTACAAGCTGGCGTCATAAATATGCAGCCCAAACCACGTGAGGCGCCCCTGCCCGAGTTGACGCATACCCTGCGAGTAAGCCTCTGGCAGAGCTGACTTCAAGCCTTGTTCAGCTTTCGGCGCTTCGTCCGTTACAGGCTCACCATGCGCAGGCACGGCAGCGGTCACGGCTAGCGCGAGTGCTGCAAGGTGAACTGATAAACGCTGGTGTTGCCCTGCGCGAACGCAGCTTCGCAATAGGCGAGGTAGAACTCCCATGTGCGTATAAACCTTTCGTCGTATCCAAGTTCTCGAACCTCGCGCAGACGCGACATGAATGCGTCACGCCACAGCTTGAGGGTGCGCGCATAGTCCTGCCCAAACTCCAACTGGTTGACTACCGTCAATCCAGCCCGCGCCGCCCGCTGGTGAAACGCCTGCGGGCTGGGCAGCATGCCGCCGGGAAAAATGTATTGCTGAATGAAATCAGTGCTGCTGCGATAGCGCTCAAATAGCTCATCTGCAATCGTGATGGTCTGGATGCAGGCACGGCCACCTTCTTTGAGGTTACGGCGTATGCAATCAAAAAAACTCGGCCAGTAGCGCTCGCCGACCGCCTCGAACATTTCAATCGATGCGATGCCGTCGTAGCGGGCACCGCTTTGCACGCCTTCGTCGCGATAGTCCTGCAAGCGTAAATCTGCGTTTTGAGCTAAGCCCTGACGTGCCAACCGGTCGCGGCCAAAAACCAGTTGCTCTTGCGACAAGGTCAAGCCGGTGACATGTGCGCCCGCCTGCTTGATGGCAACCTCGGCAAACCCGGCCCATCCGCAGCCGATCTCCAATACTTTTGCGTCACTAGGCAGCTCGAGTTCGCCAAGCACGCGCTCGTACTTGGCGTGCTGTGCAATTGTCAGGTCGTACTTCACGCCGTCTGACCGGCTGCCTGTGAACAAGGCAGACGAGTAGGTCATGCTGTCGTCCAGCCAAAGGCGATAGAAATCATTGCCCAAGTCGTAGTGCGCCTGAATGTTCTTGCGTGCCTGCGTTTTGGTGTTGCCATTGAGCAGGTGCTTCACGCGCTGTAACAGCGTGCCCCACCAGCTGCCGTAAATCACCTTCTCCAGCGCGTTACGGTTGGCAATCATCACCGTCAGTAATGCAGGCAAGCTGGGGGTGGACCAGGCACCGTCCATGTAGGTCTCAGCAAAGCCGATGTCACCAGACTTCAGTGCCGCGTCGCACACCGACCAATCCTTGAGCGCAATGCCAGCAACAGGTTCTGCGCCGTTGCCAAAGCGCGAGGAAGTTCCGTCGGGAAACTGAACGTCCAGTGTGCCTACACTCAAGTGGCGCAGCAGCTTGAAGATCATCCGTGCCGACGAAGGCGCCTCGCGTTCAAGCCTGTCGAGGTCGGCAGGCATTGACTGAATTGATGCAGATGTTGACGCAAAAGTGTTTTGCATAGTCATATTATGACTCATTGGTCATTATTTTTGAAGTGCACGCGTCGTATTGTTTAATGGAGTGTGGGGTTTTGAGCGAAACCCCGCACGTTTGAGCCACAAGCGCAGCGCCTGCCAGTGGATACGGCCCACCACCATCAGGGTCATCAGCGGATTGCGCAGGAACGCACGTAGCGCGGCGCTTGCTGTGAGCGGCTCGAGCGCGCCGCTCACGCTGGTGTGCAGCAGCCTCTGGCCAGCATCTTCGTAGTCAATGCGGATCACCAGCCGCCCGGCCAAGCCCTCGCCGGCTGGCGTGCGCAGAAAGCGGAAGCGGTAGTCACCCTGCACGTCGAAGAACGGTGAAACATGGAACGCCTTGGATGCGAGAAAATCTTCTCCCCAACGCAGCGTACGCCCCATGTCGAGCAGGTACACATGGCGCTCGCCAAAGGTGTTGTTGACTTCGGCAACAACGCAGCGCAGGGCACCGTCGCACCGGTGGCAAAACCAGAAACTCACGGGCTTAAACACGTAACCGAGCACACGCGGAAAGCACTGCAGCCAGATTTCACCATCCGCATCATCGATGCCTTGCCAAGCGAGCAACTGCTCTATCCACGCCAACCCATGAGAGTTGCCGTCGCCATGATCGCGGTCGTAAAAGCTGAGAAGGCCAAACCGATTACGGGTAAACCAGCGGGAGGTTGCAAAGCCGCTGCGCATCGGCAACATCAGAAAATACACTGGGTAGCGAAAGGCGTTGCTACGCGGTTTTTCGCGGCGGTGGATCACGCTTCCATGCGCGATGTAGGCATCACTGTGCAACTCTGCCCCCTCTCAAGCCGCGGCTGCCGCGCGCTCAAGCAGCCTAGGCTGCGGCAGCAGCCTCGCTGGCTGCATTCGTCACTGCGGGCAGCATGGCTGATGAAAGCAGTCCCTGCATGCGCACAATGCCGCGCGCAGCTTCGATTCCTGACTTCAACCCATCCTCATGGAACCCATAACCGCACCATGCGCCACAGTACCACGTACGCCTGTGCCCCTGAATCGTAGCCAGATTCTGTTGCGCCTTGATGGCCCTCTCATCAAAAACCGGGTGAGCATAGGTGATGCGCTGGAGTACTTTATTCGCGTCAGGCTCACGGACTGGGTTGAGAGATACCAGCACGGGATCGGCAAACGGCAGTGGCTGAAGCTTGTTGATAAGGTAGTGCAGACACACGCGCTTTGAATCTTGAGCTCCGCCGCGCTCGTAGTTCCACGCGGCCCATGCGAGCCGCGACTTCGGCAAGAGAGTCGCGTCGGTATGCAACACGGCCAGATTGTCTTGGTAGCGAATTGCGCTCAGAAGTGCGCGCTCTTCATTGCTGGGGTCGGCCAGCATCTGCAGCGACTGATCGCTATGTGCAGACATCACCACGTGGTCAAACGTCTCGGTGCCCGAGTCAGTACTCACCGATACGCCTGCAGTGTGGCGAGTGACACGGCGCACCGGGGTATTTAGCCGTGTGTCGTCAAGCAGCGCTATGATTTTTCGTACGTAGTTTTTTGAACCCCCTGCCACCGTAAACCACTGCGGGCGGTTTTCAACCTGCAGCAAGCCATGGTTATGGCAAAAGCGCAGCATGGTGGCCATCGGGAAGTGCAACATCTGCTCGGTTGGGCAAGACCAGATGCAACCAATCATCGGGAGGAAATACCACTCACGGAAATCGCGTGAGAATTGCTCGCGATCCAGAAAATCTCCCACCGTAAAGCTGAGGTTGTTGACGTCGGCTTGCGCCAGCGATGTGGCTACGCGATTGAATCGCAACACTTCTAGCAGCATCTTCACGAACCGCGGACGCAGCAGGTTACGGCGCTGCGCAAACACCGTGTTGAGGTTAGAGCCGCTCCACTCCAGCCGCATCTCGGGCAACATCACTGAAAACGACATATCGCTCTTAGCAGTGGCGACCCCAAGCTGAGCGAATAAACCGATGAGTTGGGGATAGGTCCGCTCGTTGAACACCAGGAACCCGGTGTCCACGCCATGCGTCACGCCGTTGAGCGTGACGTCCACGGTATTGGAATGACCACCGAAGTAAGCGCCGGCCTCGTACAGTGTGACGAGAGCCTGATCACGCAGGGTGTAGGCCGCTGAGAGCCCGCTGATGCCGGAGCCTATGACGGCCACTCTCATTGCGATGCTCCTTGACCACTTGCTGCGACGCCTGAACCTGAAACCCTAACAGTTGTTGGGGTTATACAAATAAATTTAGCCCCAGGGCGCCTCGTAGCGAAGGTGGGAGGGAGGGAGGAGGAGGAGAAGCGCTCCGAGATTTCATGCGAGACATGCCCGCAAGTCCCTGTGGCCGAAAACTGTTGTAAACCGTCAAGCAGCTTATCTGCCGCAAGCGGCCGATAAACCCAAAGCGGCAGGCTGAACCCGCCATGATTTGTTGCCATGTCGCGTCCGTGTGTTCAAAGCGTTCGTGCTTCTGGCCGGTACTGCAAGACAGAGGCGTTGGTTTGTTAGCTATATCAATATTAGTCAGCAAGGCTACGCGTCAACGCTAGCTTTACTTTGCAAAACTAAGGGGGAATTGCTCCGTTTGTCCTAGGCATTAACTTTATTTTCTATTATATTAGCACGTATTGGCGATTTTTCAAGCTTTTGTCCAAGACAAATCGCGATGCTTAGATTGTTCATCTTGGACGTTGTCATTACCAGCGTTGTGGCATTCTGCGCAGCGTTTGATAGCTTACTGTACGCAGTGACGCACTACATACCGCAATGACGTGATCGCGCAAATAGCACGCTTAGCACACATATCACGCGCAGACGAGATGAGTACGAATGATTGCTTTTTTGCGCCAGACAATTGCAAGCCTGTAACGACACAACGAAGCACAGTTGATTGAGCAGTACCTGTGGAACGCAACCTATCCAAACCGATCGCGATCAATATAGCCGCAGTCGAGCGCGACACCGGCATCAGCAAAGACACTCTGCGCGTGTGGGAGCGCCGCTACGGCTTCCCGCAACCGGCGCGGGATGACTACGACGAGCGCAGTTATCCGCTCGATCAGGTGGAGAAGCTGCGGCTCATCAAGCGTCTGATGGACGCCGGTCACCGGCCTGGCAAGATTGTGCATCTTCCGCTCGATGACTTGCAACGCTTGAGCGAAGGCTTGGCATCGGCGCCAGAGCGCATATCCACCGACGGCGACGTGCAGGACCTACGCGTGTATCTCGACCTCATCAAAGGCCATCAGGTGGAAGAACTGCGCCGTTCGCTGTCGCAAGCACTGCTGCGTCACGGCCTGGGGCGGTTCGTGGTGGATGTGGTTGCGCCGCTGAACATACAAGTTGGCGACGCCTGGTTGCGCGGTTACCTCGAAATCTTCGAGGAGCATTTGTACACCGAAAGCATTCAGGTTGTGCTGCGTAACGCCATCAATACCTTGCCCAAGCCGCAGAACGACACTGGGCCCAAGGTGCTGCTGACCACCTTCCCGCAGGAGCCGCATGGCCTGGGCTTGCTCATGGTCGAGGCGATGTTTGCGCTTGAAGGGTGCAGGTGTGTATCGCTCGGCACGCAAACGCCGATTTACGACATCGTGCTTGCGGCCGAGTCGCAAAAGGCCGATATCGTTGCACTGTCGTTTACTGCGTGCGTCAACACAAACCAAGTGATTGACGGTTTGAGCGAGCTGCGCGCCAAGTTGCCGCAGCGCACGCATGTATGGGTCGGCGGTACATCCCCTGTTCTATACCGCAAGCCCATTGCCGGGGTCACGGCTGTGCCGGAGCTGGTGCAGATTCGCGACTCACTGGAGCAGTGGCAACGCATCAGCGCCACGGCCTGATGGCTAGGCAATCGAACAAAGAGCGCAGCCGCGATACCGGCTTCGCGGGTAAAAAAAGCGCACTGCCTAGCAAACCCTGCCTGGTCTGCGGCCGGCCTATGAGCTGGCGCAAACGCTGGGCCAAGAACTGGAGCGAGGTTCGCTACTGCTCCGACGCCTGCCGCAAGCAACGCCCCTAGACAACCATATTAACCTAATACTCTTCTGTCTATACAGCCTTTACTGCATATTCATATAGCAGTAAATGTTATATACATTTATGAGTATCATTCAATCATGAAACGCCTGATTCTCATTCTGGGCGATCAGCTCTGGCGCGGCAACCCTGCACTGGCCGATTTCAACGCGCGCACCGACCGCGTGCTGATGATCGAAGCGGCCGGTGAGGGCCGCTATGTGTGGAGCCATAAGGCGCGCATCACGCTTTTCCTTTCGGCCATGCGCCACTTTGCTGACGAACTGCGCGCTGACAGTATGCCAGTGGAGTACGTGTCGCTAGACGCGGCTGAGCCGCCTGAGTTCGCGGCGCGCCTGACCCGGCAAATCGCCACGCTGAAAGCCTCGCAGGTGCTGTGCTGCGAGCCTGGTGAATGGCGCATGCTCAAGCTGCTGCAAGACACTTGCGCTGATGCCGGCGTGCCCTTGCAGTTGCTGCAAGACACGCACTTCCTGTGCAGCCGCGAGGATTTTGCGCGCTGGGCCGGCCCACCCATGAGCTTGAAGGTGAAAAACAAATCACTGCGCATGGAGTTCTTCTACCGCCAGATGCGCGCCAAATATCAAGTGTTGATGACCGCAGACGGCGCCGGGCCCGAGGGCGGCGCGTGGAACTTCGACGCTGACAACCGCTTGCCCTACCCCAAGTCCGGGCCGGGAACGATCGCAGCGCCTGCTACGTTTGCACCGGATGCCGTGACACGCGAGGTGATGCAGCTCGTAGACGCACATTTTGCCGATCACCCCGCTGCTGCAGACTGGCAACAGCACTTTGCATGGCCGGTCACGCGCGCGCAGGCGCTGCAGGCGCTGCAACGCTTCATCGGCGCGCGTCTGCAAGATTTCGGCCCATATCAAGACGCCATGTGGACCGGTACGCCGTTTGGCTGGCATTCTCTCCTGTCGGCCGCGCTCAACCTGCACCTCATCACGCCACTGGAGGTGGTGCACGCCGCCGAGGCGGCTTATCGCGACGGGCACGTGCCGCTGGCCAGCGCCGAAGGCTTCATTCGGCAAATCCTCGGTTGGCGCGAGTTCATGCGCGGCGTGTATTGGCTGGACATGCCGCAACTGGCCGAGGCCAACCACTACGCGCACGCGCGGCCGCTGCCCAGGTGGTACTGGACGGGCGACACCCGCATGGCCTGCATGCGCGATGCGATCGGCCAGACGCTGCGCCACGGCTACGCGCACCACATTCAGCGGCTGATGGTGACAGGCAACTTCGGGCTGCTCGCCGAAGTGCTGCCGCAGGCAGTGTGCGACTGGTATCTGGCGGTTTACGTAGACGCGCTCGACTGGGTGGAGCTGCCCAACACCGCGGGCATGGCGCTCAACGCCAACGGCGGGCGCATCACAAGCAAGCCCTACATCGCCAGCGGCCAGTACATCAAGCGCCAAAGCAACTATTGCAAGCAGTGCCCGTATGACCCCGCGCTGCGTACGGGTGACCGCGCTTGCCCGATGACGGTTCTATACTGGCGTTTTCTGGACAAACACGAAAAACCGCTCGCGCTCAACCCGCGTACTAGTTTGATGGCCAAGAGTGTGCAGCGCCTTGGCGATGAAGAGCGGCAGTCCATCCGCAGTTACAGCGAGAAATTGTTGGCTCATATCGATGATGTTTAAGCCAAGACTGATTGTCACGGCCGCGTCATCGGCGTAGATTAGTTTCAAACGTTTATCCAAAAAGGCTACTCTCATGCTCTACCCTGAGCTGTTCAAACAACTCGAATCCGTTCGCTGGAACATGGAAAAAGATATTCCCTGGAGCCAGTTCGACACCCGCTTGCTATCCGATGAACAAGCGGTCACCATCAAGATGAACGCCATCACCGAGTGGGCGGCGCTGCCAGCTACAGAAATGTTCTTGCGCGACAACCGGCACGACAGCGATTTCTCCGCTTTTATGAGCGTTTGGTTCTTTGAGGAGCAAAAGCACTCGCTGGTGCTGATGGAGTATCTGCGGCGCTTTCGGCCCGACCTGGTGCCCACCGAGCAAGAGCTACACGCGGTGCGCTTCGAGTTCGACCCCGCGCCCGCGCTCGAAACCCTGATGCTGCACTTTTGCGGCGAGATCCGCCTGAACCACTGGTACCGCCGCGCTGCCGAGTGGCACACCGAGCCCGTGATCAAACACATCTACACCACCTTGAGCCAGGACGAGGCACGCCACGGCGGCGCCTACCTGCGCTACATGAAACGCGCGCTGCAAACCGTGGGCGACGAGGCACGCGCTGCGTTCGCCAAAGTCGGTGTACTCATGGCGTCGGCCCGCCGCACCGCGCAAGCGTTGCACCCCACGAATCTGCATGTGAACCGTGCGCTGTTTCCGCGTGACACGGTGCAAAGCCGACTGCCCAACCCCGAATGGCTGGAGCATTGGCTGGACACGCAAATCAAGTTCGACGCCGCGTGGGAAACCAAGGTCGTCGAGCGCATCCTGCACAACCTGTCGCTGCTCTTGGAGCGCAGCTTTGTAAGCGTGCAAGAGCTCAACCGCTACCGCAAAGAGATAGCGCAACAAGTCGCCGCGCGGCTTGCACCGGCCGAGCCGCAAACCGCGGTGTAGCCAGCGCCTGCCCCAGCTTACCTCGGGGCTCATGCGCGGCACATAAAGCCGTGCGTGCAGATGAACTATTACTCCGTATAGTA
>CAYSMM010000076.1:0-9446 GCA_964432095.1 uncultured Burkholderiaceae bacterium
TGCGTCCTGATGCGTCCTGATGCGTCATGATGCTTCCTGATGCGTCCATATATGTGCGTTAGCACTCCTCAGCGCACTACTCTCAACCTCCGCCAACAGGCGTCGATCATCAGCAAGAATCGGCGGTGGATGGCTTCAAACCCAGCCTAGCCCCCTGGCCAAGAGCCTCGCACCCTGCTACGGCCTGAGCAAACGCGGAAATGCCCTTACACAATGAGGCAGTATGACGGTGGAACGGAACCCAGCAATTTCCCTAAAATCCAATTTAAGTAGTCGTATGATCGGCTGTACGTTGTCGAACACTCGGAGGACACATGAACCAACCCTTGCAACCTGTTCAACCTGCTGGCTACGCTGGCGAGGTAGCCGTCGCGCGCAACCGTGTGCTGCGCAACACCTACATATTGCTGGCACTGTCTATGGTGCCCACCGTTCTGGGTGCCTGGCTCGGCGTGCAGATGGGCTTTACCTGGTTTGGCGGCCGCCCCTTCATTGGGCTGATGGTGTTTCTGGTGGGCGCCTTCGCCTTCATGTACGCGATTGAGAAGTTCAAAAACTCAGGCATCGGCGTTGCGCTGCTGCTGGGCTTTACCTTCTTCATGGGGTTGATGCTGTCGCGCCTCATTGGCATGGTGCTGGACTTCAAGAACGGGAGCGAGTTGATCATGCTGGCCTTTGGCGGCACTTCGCTCGTGTTCGTGGGCATGTCGATGCTGGCGTCGACCATCAAGCGGGACTTGTCCGGCATGGGCAAGTTCCTGTTCATCGGCGTCATGGTGTTGCTGCTGGCCGTCATCGCCAACATCTTTTTGCAGATTCCGGCGCTGATGCTCACCATCATTGTGGTAGCGATTGCGCTGTTCAGCGCCTATCTGCTGTATGACCTGCACCAAATCATCAACGGCGGTGAGACCAACTACGTCACCGCCACACTGGCGGTGTACCTGGATATCTACAACATTTTCAGCAACCTGCTGGCTCTGCTAGGCATTGTGGGTGGCGACAGCGACTGACGCTCAAGGCCCCACAATCTCTCAGCAAAAAAGCCGCGCACTGCACGGCTTTTTTGTTTGGGCAGTTATCTGAAACATCTCTGAGTTTTGCTGTGTGGGTCTAAGACAGCAAATCAACCCAAGTAACCGCCCTGTTGCAGCCTTTGATTTGATGAAGCTGATTCCGCCTTCAGCTTTTGACGATGCGGGCGTAGGCCGAGTGATTGTGGATCGACTCGAAGTTCTCGGCTTCGAGCACATAGCCTCCGATGCGTGAGTCGGCATTGAGGCGCCCGGCCACGTCACGCACGAAGTCCTCGACAAACTTGGGGTTCTCGTAGGCTTTTTCGGTGATGAATTTTTCGTCGGGCCGCTTCAGCAAGCCCCAGATTTCGCTGGACGCTTCTTCTTCAGCGTAGCGGATCAACTCTTCAATCGTGATGTCGCCTTTGAGCACGGCGCTGATGGTGAGATGGCTGCGCTGGTTGTGCGCACCGTACTCGGAGATTTCTTTTGAGCACGGGCACAGGCTTTTGACAGGTGCGAGCACGTAGGCATCCACCCGCACATGATCTCCGTGATGGCCGCCCTGCGCGTGGATATCGAAACCGGCCTCGTAGTCCAAGTAGCTCTGCACGCCCGATACGGGGGCTGACTTGCGAATGAAAAACGGAAAACGCACCGCGATGCGTCCATCGGCTGCCTGCAAGCGCTTGAGCATGTCGGCTGCCAGTTGCCGCAGAGTGGCCACGTCCAGCGGCGAGTCGTGCGCCATCAGCAGCTCGACGAAGCGCGACATGTGCGTGCCCTTTTGTGTGGCCGGCAATGCAACGTCCAGGCTCCAGGTGGCCACCGTATGTTGCACTTCGCCGCTTTGCATGCGCACCCTCACCGGGTGACGCACGGCGCGCACGCCCACATGCTGAATCGCCAGTTGGCGAAAATCCGGCGTCGATTGCACGTCAGGCATTACAGCTTGCAGATCCAAGGGTTTGTTCATGTTCAATGGCACGGCACAGCGAGTCAAGGGCCCGTTGCCTGAATTATCGGCGAGTTGGCTACGTTTGGCTTGCAGTGCCAAAGTCAGCCCCAGGCATGTAGTCATGCATGCATGAAACTCAAATACTCCGTTATCTATATACCTTTTACTGGAATCGAATATACCAGTAACGACTGTATAGTCATAAGAGTATAAAGACAATCATCATCATACCAAGCAATTGCTCACTGGTTGGCTGCCAGCCGTGGTGCCGCCAGCAGGTGTCCAAAGCGCAGTCGGATGCTCGCCTCCATGCCCTGTGCGTCCAGCCCCAATTGCGACAGCAGCTTTGCGGGGTCGCCATGCTCCACAAAGTGATCGGGCAAGCCGAGCTGCAATACCGGCACTTCGACGCCCGCCGCTTGCAGGCATTCCAGCACCGCGCTGCCGGCACCGCCCATGACGCAACCCTCTTCCACAGTCACGAGCGCAGCATGCGTACGCGCGAGCTGCAAAACCAGCTCGACGTCCAACGGTTTGGCAAAACGCATGTTGGCGACGGTGGCGTTGATCGATTCTGCCGCCGTCAATGCGGGATACAGCAGCGTGCCGAACGCGAGGATAGCGATGCCGTGGCCCTCCTTGCGCCCCTCGCGTCTGACCTCACCTTTACCCCAGGGCAAGGTGTCGAGTGCAGAAGCCGTATCGACACCTACGCCGGCACCACGCGGGTAACGCACACATGCCGGGCCCGCATGGTGATACGCGGTGCTGAGCAGCATGCGACACTCGGCCTCATCGGCTGGGCACAGCATGGCCACATTGGGCAGACAGCGCGCATAAGCAATGTCGAACGCACCGCAGTGCGTTGCACCGTCTGCGCCAACGATGCCGGCGCGGTCGAGCGCGAAGGTCACGTCGAGGTTTTGAATAGCAACGTCGTGAATCAACTGGTCGTAACCGCGCTGTAAGAACGTGCTGTAAATCGCCACTACTGGCTTCATACCCTCGCAGGCCATGCCGGCGGCCAGTGTGACGGCGTGCTGCTCGGCAATCGCAACGTCGAAGTAGCGATCAGGAAAGCGCTTGTGAAACTCCACCATGCCGCTGCCCTCGCGCATGGCCGGCGTGATGCCGATCAGGCGCTTGTCGGACTCGGCCATATCGCACAGCCACTGACCAAACACCTGCGTGAACGTGGGCTTGGGCTTGACTGCGGGCTTGACGATACCCACTGCGGGGTCGAACTTGCTGGGACCGTGATAGTTCACCGGGTCGGCCTCGGCGAGCTTGTAGCCATAGCCCTTTTTAGTGACGACGTGCAGAAATTGCGGCCCCTTGAGCTGCTTGATGTTTTCTAGCGTGGGAATGAGCGACGACAAATCATGCCCGTCGATTGGCCCCACGTAATTGAAACCCAACTCCTCGAACAAGGTTGCAGGCACCACCATGCCTTTGGCGTGCTCCTCGAAGCGCCGCGCCAGCTCCCACAGCGGCGGTACGGGCTTGAGCACGGCCTTGGCGGTGTCTTTGGCGGCGGCGTAGAACTTGCCGCTCATCAGTCGCGCGAGGTAGCGGTTAAGCGCGCCCACCGGCGGGCTGATGGACATGTCGTTGTCGTTCAGAATCACCAGCAGTTTGGTGTTTTCCTCCACGCCGCCATGATTCATGGCCTCAAACGCCATGCCGGCGCTCATGGCGCCGTCTCCGATCACGGCGATGCAGTGGCGGTTTTCGCCCTTCAGGCGCGAGGCAATCGCCATGCCGAGTGCGGCTGAGATGCTGGTAGACGAATGTGCCGTGCCAAAGGTGTCGTATTCGCTCTCATCGCGACGCGGAAAGCCGCTGATGCCGCCCAGCTGGCGCAGCGTAGACATGCGGTCGCGGCGGCCCGTGAGCACTTTGTGCGGGTAGGTTTGATGGCCCACGTCCCACACGATGCGGTCATGCGGCGTATTGAACACGTAGTGCAGCGCAATCGACAGCTCCACCGTACCCAAATTACTGGACAAATGCCCGCCGGTCTTGGAAACACTGTCGAGCACGTAGGCACGCAGCTGGTGGGCAACAGTGGCCAGCTCGCCGCGCTGCAAGGCGCGCAAATCGGCCGGGCTGTCGATGGTATTGAGCAAATCGTACATAGTGGGCGCCTGTTAATGGCTACGCAGAACGATGAGATCTGCGATTTGACGTAGGTTATCCGCTAGCGGCAAGCCTTGCAATGCGGCATGCGCAGTGGCACGAAGCTCATCTGCGTAGGCACGCGCGGCGTCCAGCCCGAGTACGCTGACGTAGGTGGGCTTGTCCTGCGCTGCGTCTTTGCCTGCGGTTTTGCCCAAAGTAGCGCTGTCGGCGGTGCAGTCCAGAATATCGTCTACCACCTGAAAGGCGATTCCGACCGCCTCCGCATAGGTTTTGAGTTGCGCATGGGCTGCGCTGCTGCAATCGCCGGCTGCGGCGCCCATCAGCACACTGACTGCGAGCAAGGCACCGGTTTTGCGCTGATGCATATCTTTGAGTTGCGACTGCGTGAGGGGCTTGCCCACAAAAGCCAGATCGATGGCCTGCCCGCCCGCCATGCCAGAGCTGCCAGCGGCACGCGCCAGTAATGCACACAGCCGGGCCTGCGTAGCCGGCGCAATACCGGCAGCAGGCGTGAGCGCCTCGAACGCCAGCGCCTGCAGCGCGTCACCGGCCAACAGCGCGGTGGCTTCGCCGAACTGCACATGCACTGTGGGCTTGCCCCGGCGCAGGCTGTCGTTGTCCATGCAGGGCATGTCGTCGTGCACCAGGCTGTAGGCGTGGATCAACTCCACGGCGCAGGCCGCAGCGTCCAGCGCCGGGGCAGGTGCGTTACACACCTCGCCTGCGGCATACACCAGGAGAGGTCGAACACGCTTGCCGCCTCCAAGCACGCTGTAGCGCATGGCTGCGGGCAAATCCACCAGCGGCAATGTGTCCGCCGCCGGCAGGCAGGCATCGAGCGCAGCTTCGACGCGCGCCAGCCGATGCGAAATCCAGTCGTGGAACGTCATTCTTCTGTTTGGGAGGTGAGCAAGGGCTTGAGCTCACCGTCTTCCAGCACTTTGACTTGCTGCTCCACTGCGGCCAACCGCTCGCGGCAATAGTTGAGCAGGTAGGCGCCGCGCTCGTATGCGGCAAGCGTCTGCTCCAGGCTCATCTCGCCCGCTTCCATTCGCCCCACCCACTCATCGAGCTCAGCCACTGCGGCCTCATAGCTTGCAGGCGGCACCTGCTCTGCCTTTTTCCTGGTTGATGCCGGTTCTCTTGCCATGCCCGAATTGTAGGCGAGCGGCAGTCTATGGCCTGACCCCTACGACAGGTACCCCAAGCCTAGCGGCTGTGCAGTGCCGAAAAGTAATGCATCAAGCGATGAGACTGGCCTCATGGCTGACCGTGTCGTCCCCTTGTCGTCGGCAGCCTCAGCGCGAGGGTGGATCGACCGACTTCCGGTTGAACCTGTCTTACGCAGCATTGTCTGATTGCGGCGCACTACAGGCGCACCCGCGGCTAAAATCGCGGCTGTCTGCCGGTTTAATGGTCGCCGCTTTCAGCATTATTCAGCTTTATTCAGTATTAGCCAGCACTTCGAGGGTAAGCCAGCCGCATCATGTCCGACCTCTCCACCACGCTTGCACACAGCCAGTCTCAGTTGCCCGTTGGGGTGTATTTCAGCGAGGCCCTGCTCGAAAAAGAGCGCGAACTCATCTTCAGCAAAGGCCCCAAGTACCTGGGCCATGAGCTTTCCGTGCCTACGCTAGGCGACTACTACGCGCTGGCACAGGAGCATGAAGGACGCGTGCTCATCAAACGCGACAAAGACATTGCGCTGCTGTCCAACATCTGCCGTCACCGTCAGGCCGTGATGCTGAAGGGCCGCGGCTCGATCGGCAGCAACAACATCGTGTGCCCGCTGCACCGCTGGACGTACAAAACCGACGGCGAGCTGATTGGCGCGCCGCACTTCCCGGCAGACCCATGCCTGCACCTGCAGCGGTTTGACATGCAACGCTGGAACGGAATGCTGTTCGAGGCCAACGGTTTTGACGTTGCCGCTGCAATGAGCAAGCTCAGCTGCGTGAGCGACTTCGACTTCACCGACTATGTGTTTGACCATGTCGAGCTGCACGAGTGCAACTACAACTGGAAAACCTTTATCGAGGTTTATCTGGAGGACTACCACGTCGGCCCGTTTCACCCGGGCCTAGGCAATTTCGTGACGTGCGACGACTTGAAATGGGAATTTGCCGAGCACTTCAGTGTGCAAACCGTGGGAGTGAATCGTGCGCTTGCCAACCCCGGCAGCCCAGTGTACAAAAAATGGCATGAGGCCGTGCTCAATTTTCGCGCTGGGCAGCCGCCGGCGCATGGAGCCATCTGGCTCACGATCTACCCCAACATCACGGTGGAGTGGTACCCAAGTGTGCTCGTCGTGTCGACCTTGCACCCCATGGGGCCGCAAAAAACGCTGAACGTGGTGGAGTTTTATTATCCTGAAGAAATTGCGGCATTCGAGCGCCACTATATCGACGCACAACAGGCAGCGTACGCCGAAACCGTGATCGAGGATGACGAGATTGCGCTGCGCATGGACGCTGGCCGCAAAGTGCTGCATCAGCGCGGCGAGAACCTGAGCGGCCCCTACCAAAGCCCCATGGAAGACGGCATGCAACACTTCCACGAGTGGTACCGCAATGCCATGGGCAGCAGCTTGATGGTTTGAGTGGCAGCCAAGCTGTAGCCACTCATCCCCTATACGATCTGTCACCCACGCTTGATACGGGATCCAGCCCGCGAGTGAAGATCAAGCAGCCGAGGAGTGGAGATTTTCCAAAGAGGCAGCGGGGCACAGAGTCAACGCGAGGCAGGTTGCGACTGTGTCCCTCTGCCCTTGCAGGACAGGGTTAGGCTGAGGGCTCTGCGAACATGCGTACGCACGAGTATGGATACACAGAAGGGTGATACTTCCATGAGTTCAATGCCGTTACCGCACATCCATAGGGCAGTAATGGCATGTTACTTATTACAGCATATGAAGTATAAGCGAACAGGTAATGTGCTGAGTTTTGCCTAGCTTACACCCGTTTCAACCTGTCGGATGCCTGGCATACGCAATCAACATATACAGAGTCGGCAAGGTCAATATCAAGCTAAAAAGGCACGCCCATGAATGCTTGAGAGTTTGCCCTAGGGCGGCGAAGAGGCCCGTCATTAAACTGTGGCATACAACGAAGAAGCTTGGCGCCAGCAGGAACGAAGCCACAAAACTTACTGTTTCGCGCTCATATTCACTGCTAAAAACAAATTTTCCGTAAGAGTAGAGAACGATACTCTGACCCGCAGACGCAAGCACTGCAACTAAAGCTGAGTAAAAGGGCACTCCGGCAAGAACAGGATATGGCCGCTGCATAAGAATCGGAATCCGCTTAGAAGCTAACAGGAAGACTTTGTACGCAAACACAGTTATGCATACCAAAATCAGAGTAACAATTACTAGCGGCACAAGTTCCTGCATAAACAGCCGTCGCGTATGCAGGATAAAACATACACCGCCAGCAAGTGCTGATAGAAAAAGTACTGAGCGTAAGCTGGAAATCATTGCACGGGTTTACCGTCGTATTTCTGTTCAATTTTTCTCAAAATTTGATCAGTAGAGCCAAACGTTTTCGTAAAACCAGGCACCTTGACGGCTGCAGTGTCCAAGAAACTCTTCATGTCCCGTGCACTAATGCCTCCGAAACCGCTACTTAACTTCATCTCTGAAAACACCCTTGCAAGCGCACGGTCCATCTTGTATGCCTCGAACTTTACGCTGATACCATCCAAATCAGCAGTTCCATAGCCATCTGGGGTAACAGCCATGATGCCAAGCGCTAATCGGCGAAACACCCCTCTTGCGAATTTGACTGCATACTCGTCAACTAAACCATCAATTCCTGCAGCGTCATCCGAACCACCAAAGTTGGGAGGAAAACTAACTACGTATCGCTTGACTACTGTAGTTTCCCCGCTATATGGATCTGTGTACCTTATTCTGCGCTCACTGGCCATCCAATCAAACAAATACCCAAACGCCGCCGTCTGTGCACCCGTGGCGAACTTGCCGCCAGTGATGACCGAGGTGGTGCCGCCCGCAATCGTGGCGGCCTAAGTGCGCAAGATTCGCCAGCCGTGCTACAACCGCGACGGCTCGCGCAACGAACCCTGATGATGCTGGTCGATACCGATGTGCTGATTTGGCATCTGCGCGGCTACCCGCAGGCCACGCGCCGGCTCGATGAACTCGGGTCACTCACCTTGTCGGCCATCAGCTGGCTCGAAGTGCTGCAGGGCATGCGCAACAAGGCCGAGCTCGTGGCGGTGAAGAAGATGCTGGCGAACCGCGCGGCAACCCTGCTGCCCGTGTCCGAGGCCATCACACAGCGGGCCATCGAGCTGATGGAGGCCATCACCTTGAGCCACGGCTGCAGATGGGCGATGCCCTTATCGCCGCCACCGCGCTCGATCATGGGCTGCCAGTGCTCACCGCCAACGTTAAGCACTTCGGGGCCGTTCAGTGCCTTGAGGTCGAGGCGTTTGAGCCCTGACCCCAGGCATCAAGACTTCAACAGCGGCAAGAACAGCGCGCCAAGAAGCAGTGCCGCAGCAACCACCAAGGCAACAACATCAGTCGATGTCTTGGTGGCCTCAGAGTCTGTCGGCAAGATCCGTGTAGCGAAGAAGGCAGCCTCAAGATTCTTCGACCGCCGGGACAGAAAGCGCGCCAGGAAGCCGCTTGCGGCCAAAAGGATTGCGCCTGCAATCAGGAAGTTCTTCGCGAAGTCATTGACCCACGCATGGAAGAGCACCGCTATCAGCACGAGCAGTGGCAGCGCGCCCGCGCAATAGCCCATGACGCGTTCCATCGGATTGGGCTTATGGCTTTCCATCTTTCCCCGCCGGCTTCTGGCCCTTGACAACATCACCAACGACAGACTCGAAAATCTTTCCCCATATCGCCGCAGCGCGACCCGCCAGCTCGGTGTTCAGAGGCTTAAGCGTACGTTCCATGAACATCTCATAGGCCTCACCTGATACCGTGCTGATCCAGTCTGAAGTCCCATTTATCGCACTGCGAGTCGCGCTCAACACATCGATTCCAGTGTCAACGAGACGTCCTGCTGGGGTAAGAATCCGCGCAGGCAGCGTCGTGATATCCACGAAGTCCTTGAGCGACTGCGCCATGTCCGGCGGCAAGGGGATGCCGGACTCCCGCGCGTAGATCGCGATGCGCTGAATGCACGCGCTGTCGTTGCCACAGGCCGCCGCCGCTCGGCGAATCTCCGGCTGATCTGCTTTCGTGCAAGTACCCGGATGGCTCAGGCAATTAAAGAGGTACCCAAACGCCGCCGTCTGTGCCCCGGTGGCGAACTTGCCGCCAGTGATGGCCGAGGTGGTGCCGCCCGCAATCGTGG
>CAYSMM010000077.1:0-9438 GCA_964432095.1 uncultured Burkholderiaceae bacterium
GATGATCGAGATGCGACTGCGCAATTGCACCAGCATCCACCTGCTGTGCCGCGTGCAACGCACTCAGCAGCCGTGCAGCCTGCGGGTACGGCTCGTGCTCACGTCCCAGGCGGCCGCGCGCGTCGCACTCGCAGGTTTGCAGCAGTTGTGCAAAGCGCTCTGGTTTACGAAACGCATCGCAACGCTCCAGCAGCCGTACCACCGCTGCGGCATTCAACTCGGCGCTGCGATGCACATTGCCATGCTCAGCAGCAGCCAGTAAGGCCAGATCACGAATCTCTGACGGCACACGCAGCCGCGCACACACCTCGCGCGCAAGTTGCACGCTGCGCGCTTCGTGCGCAATGTGGCGCGGCCACTCGGCCTCGGGCGTGGTGCCTTTGCCCAAGTCGTGCATCAGGCACGCCCAGCGAACCGCCAGTGGTGCGCGCATGGCTGCGGCGGCGTCCAGCACCATCAGCACATGCACACCGGTGTCGCCTTCGGGGTGATGCTGCAGCGGCTGCGGCACACCAAACAGGCGGTCAACCTCGGGCAGCAAGCGCGTGAGCGCACCGCACTCGTGCAGCACCTGCATCATGCGCGAGGGCTTTTCTTCCATCAGACCTTTTGCAAACTCCTGCCAAACCCGCTCGGCAACCAGCGCATCCACCTCACCAGACTGCACCATCTGCCGCATCAGTGCCATGGTTTCGGGGGCGACTTCAAAGCCATCAAACCGCGCGGCAAACCTCGCCAGGCGCAGCACACGCACCGGATCTTCCGCAAACGCATGTGACACATGCCGCAGGCGCTTGGCAGCAATGTCCTGCACACCGCCAAACGGATCGTGCAGTTGGCCTTCGGCCGAGCGTGCTATCGCATTGATCGTGAGGTCGCGCCGCGCCAGATCTTGATCCAGCGTGACGTCAGGGGCGGCATGAAACACAAAGCCGTGGTAGCCGGGCGCAGATTTGCGCTCTGAGCGCGCGAGTGCATATTCCTCTTTTGTTTGCGGATGCAAAAACACTGGAAAGTCGCGCCCTACAGGTAAAAAGCCCGCAGCAATCATCTGCTCAGGTGTGGCACCCACGACCACCCAATCCCTGTCGTCGACGGAGCGCCCCATCAGTTCATCGCGCACGGCACCGCCCACCAGGTACACCTGTACGCGAGGCGGCAGTGCGTGTGGGTCAGTTTTGCGGCTCATAGCCGCAGTGTAGCGGGCGGTTTGGAGGTATGTGTGCGAGGGCTGGGAGGGTTACACCGCAGTGAGCTATCAGGCATTCAGCCGATAAGGCTCTTCGAAGTCCAGAAAGTCCTGCTCGGCTAACGCATCGCTGATCCATGACGCCACGCCCTGCAACGCGGCAACCCGTTCGACGTAGGCGCGAATGTGCGCGGGCAGCTCGGGCTGATACGTGCGAAAGCGCATACATACCGGTGCAAAGTAGGCATCGGCAATGGTGAAGTTGCCAAACAGCAAGGGGCCGCCGTGCTGATCGAGCAGCTCGCTCCACATCTCGACGATGCGCGCCACATCACCGCGCACGGCAGCGTTGTCGCGCATCTTGAGCGCACCGATCTGCGGCAGCGAGGCCTCGATGTTCATCGGAAAATTGCTGCGAATCGCAGTAAAACCAGAGTGCATCTCCTCACACACACTGCGTGCCCTTGCTCGCGCAGCAGCGCTAGTAGGCCACAGTTGCTTGGCTGGAAACTTCTCGGCCACATACTCAGCAATAGACAGTGTGTCCCAAACGATCAGATCACCGTCGACCAACACCGGCACCTTGCCTGCGGGGCTGATTTTCCCGAGCCGCTGCTTGAAGTTTGAGTCGGCGGTGAATGAGTCGAAGCGCAGCTTTACCTCGTCAAACGCAATGCCTGCTTGCTTAAGCATCACCCACGGCCGCATAGACCAGGACGAGTAATTCTTGTTGCCAATGTATAGCTGCATAACTACACCTCCGTTGTTACACACAGGCTAACGCAGTAGGCGGTTGCAGCACAAGTCACGCCAGCTTGTGCGCACGTTAGCAGCGCTAATGCGTTTGAGCGTACCGGATGAACGTATCAGCGACGCGCGACAGAACGGAGCGAGTTGAAGCGCGCCCGTGTGCGCCCGGCACCAAGATAGTCTTGCGCACTGCTAAGCGATTGTGCTGTGATACCCAACTCAGCCAGGCCGGGCAGCTTGCCGCTTGGCACATTGTCCGTTTTCATGGAGTCGAGGTTGTCTGCCGAAAGCAAAGGCTCGCCGGGTGCAAGCTGCATCACTGCGGCTTGAATGCGTGCCACGAATCCGGGCAAACCAAACACTGGGCGTTCGTGGCCAACAGCGCGTCCTGCAAGTTGCACCAGTTCACGCAGCGTGACCACGTCGGGCCCGGCCAGCTCGTAGGTTTGGCCGTAGCTTGATTTGTTATTCAGGCTGCTGGTGAACGCCTCGGCCACATCGGCCACATGCACCGGCGCAAAGCGGCAATCGGCACCGGCCAGCGGCATCACCGGGAACAACGCCTGCAGCTTGGCAAACATGTTGAGCAGTTTGTCACCAGGGCCAAATACGACCGACGGGCGAAAAATCGTCCAGTCGAGCCCGCTGGCTTTGACAAGCTGCTCTGCGTCGCCCTTGCTGCGCTGATACATCGAAGGGCCTGCGGAGTCCGCGCCAAGTGCGCTCATGTGCAGGTAGCGGCGCACGCCCAGCGCCTTGCAGGCCGCGACGATGCGACGCGGCAAGTCCACATGCGCCTTGGCCCATGCGCTGCCATAGGGCTGCCCGACATTGCCGTGCAGGATACCTACCAGGTTGATCACGGCATCGGCCTGCGAAACCAGCCCGGCAAGCACTGCGTCATCGTGAATGTCGGCCTCCACGACGTCACAACCCGGCAGCACGATGAGGTGCCTGGCGCGCTCGCGACGGCGTGTGGGCACCAGTAGCTTGTGGCCGCGCTCAATCAGCTTCTCGGCAATCATCGTGCCGATGAAGCCTGAGCCGCCAATCAACAATATTCGCTGAGCCATATCAAGGTAAATCTTTGTTCTCGGGTGCGCCGGGCGATCGTGGACCGATGGCACCCAGACGCGACTTGAGCGATTGCGACTTGCCTGTAATCATGGCAGCGTAAAGCGTGGCATTGGACAGCACACGCTTGACGTAGTCGCGCGTCTCGTTGAACGGCACATTCTCGGCGAAGATGGCAGCGTCGATCTTGCCCTGACCATTGGCCATATTGCGCCAGTTGCGCGGGCGGCTTGGGCCGGCGTTATAGCCTGCTGCGGCCAGCGCCTCGCTGCCATCAAACTCGTCTTTCAGCAACTTGAGGTAGGCGGAGCCCAGTGACACATTGGTATTGACATCGTTCACGCCAGTAGACAAATCGATGCCTGCTTTCTTGGCCGTCCACCTTGCTGTGGCGGGCATCAACTGCATCAAGCCGCTTGCGCCCACCACCGAGCGTGCATCGGTAATGAAACGCGACTCTTGCCGGATCAGTCCAAAAATGTAGGCCTCTTCAAGGCCGTGCTCCTTGGCAGCTGCGCGAATGGCCTCGCGGTACGGCATGGCAAATCGTTGACGCATATCGGCAAAGCTTGCCGTGCGTTCGCTGGTGTTGATGCAACGGTCCCACACCTGCGACTGGCACGCCACTTCGGCCGTCGCATGGAGCTGGGCATCACTCATGCCGCGCAGGGTGAAGTTCCATTCGCGTACGGCCTCACTTCGTAGTCCGAGCTGGAACAATCGCAATGCCCTCACGATTCCTGGGTTGCGGCGCGCCTGCGCTACGTCGTCGGCCGAGGGCAACTCCACGCGCGCGGGCACGGCCACACGCTGACCCAGCTCCTCGGTCGCTAGCTTGCCGTAGAAGCTGTAGGGGGAAGCAATAGATCTGTAGTATTCCTCAGCCTCTGCTTTTCTACCTTGCTTTGCGAGCGCATATCCATACCAGTATGTCCATGTAGCATCGCGCAGTTGCTCGCCACTCATCAACGGCACGGCCAGCAGCACCTGCTTGAAGTCGCCGGCACGCAGTGCTGCACGAACTTTCCACGCCAGCACGTCATCAGACAGCTTTGCGTCGCCCGAGTTGGCAAACCAGCCTGCAGCGCGCGAGTCGAGCGCGAGCGCAGCGGCACGACCCACCTGTCCCCAAAGGTAGGCACGGTCGTCGCGCGACAAACTGCCGGCGTTTTGCTCCAGCCATAGCGCCACGTTCTCGGGTGACTGCTTGGCCAGTCGAATACCCGCCAGCACAGCCATATACCGCTGTACCGCAGTTTGCGGCACACTCCTGGTCAGCGCCTTGGCCGGTTGCTCGTAAGCCTGCGTGAGCCCAGCCGCATTCGCGGGATCTTGCACGTATGCCAGCAGCCGCTGCGCACTGCGTAAGCGGTCTTGCTCGAAGAAGCGGCGCATGCGCTCCCAGGCCTGCGCCTCGGTCAGCTTGCCGTCACGCAGCAGTGCCTCGCCCAAGGTGTTGCATCCTTCTGCATCACGCTGCTTGAGCCACAGCGGCCAGGCGTCGGCGGCGACCGCCTCATTACTGCGGTGGCGGCGCAGCAGTTCGTAGCATTCCACCTGTGCATCGTCGCGCATGATGAAGTTACCCACTTCGCTACCAAAGTCGGCCAGATCCTGCGGTGTGCCACGGCGGCCGAGTTCGAGCAACCAGTCGTTGCGCAACCGGTCTGTAACGTAGGTACCGGGGTAGGTTTGCGCGAAGCCGCGGAACTCGTCGAAGCTTGCGTCGCGAATGCGGTGCGTCTGCTCCCAGTAAGCCACCCAGGCTTCAAGCGGATGGCCGCGGCTTTGCTGCAGGAGTAGCGCAAGCTGCTTGCTGTTCTTGGTGCGAAACGCGTCCGCCGCCTGCGTGATGAGGTTGTCGCTATTGTTGGCACAGGCTGCTTGGGGTATGAGCAAAAGCGCCACGGCGCTTAGCACTGCCAGGTGGCCAAGATGACGAATGATGTTCCGAAAATACATAGGCCACTATATTATCGGGCTTATTCATGAAAACAAAAGCCGAGTTACGTAAAGCCCTGATTGAGCAACGGCTGAACATGCCCGACCGTGCACAGTGCGATGCGGCCTTGCAGCAACTGTTGCGTGTGTGGCTCATCAAACGCGCCGACACAGTGATCGCGGGTTACTGGCCGATCAAAGGTGAGTTCGATGCGCTGCCCGCGCTGCACCGCTGGCAAGAGGCGTCGCTCGTCGATCCGCAGATGCAGCCGCGCCGCGTAGCCCTGCCCACCATTGACCCCGAGACCAAGACGCTGTCATTTCGGCATTGGTGGCCGGGCTGCCCAATGGAGCATGACGCTTACGACATCCCAAAGCCCAAGGGCACTGAGCAGTTGAGGCCCACACTCGTGCTGGTGCCCTGTGTGGGCTACGGGCCTTGCGGCGTGCGGCTGGGGTACGGCGGCGGCTACTTTGATCGAACGCTCGCTGCACTGAGCCCGCGGCCGTTCACACTTGGGCTGGCTTACGCATTCAGCGCACTGGCCGATCTCGAAGCCGAACCGCATGACATAGCACTCGATGCAATCCTCACCGACAAAGGACTCGTATGGCCACTAGAACTGCCAAGCTGAGCAAGACGCTGGACAGCTTCGTCGTCACACCACGCAAGCGGTTCGTGCTGAACGAAAAATCCGCGGGTAGCAAGCCGCTGTCCAACGGTAATGGCGATGCCGACAAGGCGCAGCTTGCGCAGCTGGCGCTTGATATCGACAGGCTGCAAGACTTGCTGTGGAGCAATCAGGGCCCGCGCTTGCTGCTGGTGCTGCAAGGCATGGACACGAGTGGCAAGGACGGCACCATCCGCTTCGTGTTCGACCATTGCGACCCACTCGGCGTGCGCGTCGCAAGCTTCAAGGCGCCCACGGAAGAGGAACGTAGCCGCGACTTCTTATGGCGTGTGCATCAAGTGGTGCCACGCGCCGGCGAGATCGTGGTGTTCAACCGCAGCCATTACGAAGACGTACTGGTGCCCTGGGTGAACCAGTGGATTGACAAGAACGAACTCAAGCGCCGCTATGCGCACATCAATGCGTTTGAAAAACTGCTGACTGACAGCGGCACCACCATCATCAAGTGCATGCTGCACATCTCCAAAGATGAGCAGCGCGAGCGGCTGCAAGAGCGCGTGAACGACCCGACCAAGCATTGGAAATTCAGCCTCGGCGACCTCGATGTGCGCAAGCAGTGGGCCGACTACCAACGTGCCTATGAGCGGCTGCTCAACGCCACCTCGACGCCATATGCCCCCTGGCATGTGGTGCCTGCCAACAGTAAAACACACCGTAACCTGGTGATAGCGCATTTGGTGATCGCCGCGCTCAAGGGCATGAAGCTCAAACCTCCCAAGGCCAACCCGGCGTTCTCCGGCCTCGTGATTAAGTAGTCGGGTGATTATTTATGTTAATACTCAATTTAGTATGTGCAAGTTACTGGTAATTATTATTAATTTAAACGCACATTACTTGTTGCAGTATCTACTTTGATGGTTTGTGCGACGATTTAGGTTTGTCTTTGACATACGCCTTTGCACTGGCCGCACGCAAGGCCGCATCAAACGCAAGCCTGGCCCATAGGCGCATCAACTCGGGTGACTCAATCACGTCGGCCGGCGGCTCGTAATAGCTCATCGTCACAGGTTTGCCCTTGCCGTCATACACAAACGGTGCGCAGCCGCTCGCCAAAAACTGTGGCTTGCTGTGTACGTCAACCTTGAGATAAAGCCGCTCGAACGCGATGAGCGCAAACATCATGCCGTCGGCGTATAAACCATAGCCACCGAACATGGCGCGCTTGCTGACCGGGCCAACGCTGGCCAGCAACTCGCAGGCGTAATCTGCAAACGCCGCTTGCGGGTTGAGCCTTGGAGGACTGGCAGGCTTGGACGGTCTGGTGCGGGCCTTCATGCGCACATTCTTGCGCGCGTGGGGCTAAGGTTCAAGGCCCGAGCTTAAGCCGCTTGCAGATTTCCAGCACCAGCGCGCTCTGGTTGAGGGTGTAAAAGTGGATCGACGGCACGCCCCCTGCGATCAGCCGCTCGCACAACTGCGTCACGACGTCCAACCCGAACGCGCGAATGGATACGCTGTCATCCATGTAGCCCTCCATCTTGCGCACCACCCAGCGCGGAATATCGATCCCGTCACGCTGCGCAAACTGAAAGATCTTGCTGAAGTTATGAAACGGCATGATGCCTGGGACGATGGGCGCACTCACACCGGCCTTGCGTACCTCGTTCACAAAATGAAAGTAAGCCTCGGCATTGAAGAAGAACTGAGTGATTGCCGAGTCTGCGCCCGCGTTCATTTTGTTGACGAAGGCCTGCATGTCTTGCACGGCATAGCGCGAATTGGGATGCACCTCTGGGTAAGCCGCTACCTCGATGCGAAAGTGCCGTCCAGTTTGCTCGCGGATGAAACTGACCAGCTCATTGGCGTAGCGAAAGTCCCCCGACTGCGCCATGCCACTGGGTAAATCGCCACGCAGCGCAACGATGCGGCGAATGCCGCGGTTGCGATAGGTGTCCAGCAGGTTGTCGATTGTTTCGCGCGTAGCACCGATACAGCTCAAGTGCGGTGCAGCCTCGTGTCCGGCGGCGGCAATATCCATCACCGTTTGCAGTGTCTTACCGCGGGTGGAGCCGCCGGCGCCATAGGTGACGCTGAAATACTCAGGCTGGGTGGAAGCGAGTTGCTGCACCACGCTCTTGAGTTTGTCACTCCCTTCGGGCGTGTTGGGTGGAAAGAATTCAAAACTGACTTCAACGCTCATGCTGGGATGTCATGTTTGCAAACAGTTGGGCGGCACCGGAGCCGCGTGTCACGCAGATGAGGTGCCTGTGCGGCTAGACCGTAGCGCTATGGTGTGGCGCTGCTCACGTACGCCACACCCCTCACTGCTGATGCCAGTTGACGCCAATTGATGCCAATTAATGCCGATCGATACCGATTAATACCGATACGTGTCAGGCTTGTACGGGCCCTGCATCGGCACGCCGATGTATGCAGCCTGCTCATCCGTCAGCTCAGTCAACATGGCACCCAGCTTCTTGAGCTGCAAACGCGCAACCTTTTCGTCCAGATGCTTGGGCAGCACGTAGACCTTGCCGATGTCGTAGGCATCGCGGTGCGAATACAGCTCGATCTGCGCAATCACCTGATTGGCGAACGAGCTGCTCATCACGTAGCTGGGGTGGCCCGTGCCGCAGCCCAGGTTCACAAGTCGGCCCTTGGCCAGCAGGATGATGCGCTTGCCGTCGGGGAAGATCACGTGATCCACCTGCGGCTTGATCTCTTCCCACTCGTATTTCTCCAGCGAAGCCACATCGATCTCGTTGTCAAAGTGGCCAATGTTGCAGACGATGGCCTGATCCTTCATCGCAGCCATATGTGCGTGTGTGATCACGTTCTTGTTGCCGGTGGCACTGACGAAGATATCGGCCTTGTCGGCAGCGTAATCCATGGTCACCACACGAAAGCCTTCCATCGCAGCTTGCAGGGCGCAGATTGGATCGATCTCGGTCACCCACACCTGCGCGCTCAGCGCACGCAGCGCCTGCGCGCTGCCCTTGCCCACATCGCCATAGCCGGCCACCACGGCCACCTTGCCCGCAATCATTACGTCAGTGGCGCGCTTGATGCCGTCCACCAGGCTCTCGCGGCAGCCGTAGAGGTTGTCGAACTTGCTCTTGGTCACGGAGTCGTTGACGTTGATGGCACGGAACATCAGCGTGCCCTTGGCACTCATTTCTTTCAAGCGGTGCACGCCTGTGGTGGTTTCTTCGGTCACGCCAATGATCTGCGCGCTCATGCGGCTATACCAGGTCGCATCGACGGCGAGCTTGGCCTTGATCGCAGCGAACAGCACGCGCTCTTCTTCGCTGGCGGCCCCCGACAGCACCGACAAATCCTTCTCGGCCCGCTTGCCCAGATGCATCAGCAACGTGGCGTCGCCGCCGTCGTCCAAAATCATGTTGGGACCTTCGTCACCGAACTCAAAAATGCGATGCGTGTAGTCCCAATACTCCTCCAGCGTCTCGCCCTTCTTGGCAAACACTGGCGTACCAGCGGCAGCAATCGCGGCAGCAGCATGGTCTTGCGTGCTGAAGATGTTGCACGAGGCCCAGCGCACCTCCGCGCCCAGGGCTTGCAGCGTTTCGATCAGCACCGCAGTTTGAATGGTCATGTGCAAGCTGCCGGTGATGCGCGCGCCCTTGAGCGGCTGGGCAGCGGCAAACTCGTCGCGAATGGCCATCAGGCCCGGCATCTCAGTCTCGGCGATGCGAATTTCCTTGCGGCCCCAGTCGGTGAGCGATAAATCGGCGACCAAGTAATCTTTGGCGGCAAGCGGCTTCAATACAGCGTTCATCTGTTTCTCCTATTGGCTTGAGAAACCCATGTGCGGCTGTGATGCTGGCAGGCAAG